>NZ_QULD01000007.1:0-196446 GCF_003481425.1 Blautia sp. OM06-15AC
AGACCGCAAAAGCGGTCTGCTATTTGTCAAGGTATTCGTATTCTACCGTTTACTAATAAAATCAGACAGATCACGGAACATGTGCAGAGTCAGGAGTCGTGTCAAGGCGGAACTTTTTCCGATAGGCGCTTGGCGTCATGCCCTGCTTCTGGCGGAAGGCTTTGGTAAAAACTTCGGCATTCCGGTAACCACAGGAAAAAGCGACCGTTTCGATGGAGAGATCCGTATATGATAAAAGCTCGAGCGCACGCGTGATCCGGCAGGAAGAAAGATAGTCCTGCGGTGAGGTATGGAGATATTTCTGAAACAGGGTATAAAGGTAACTCCGGTTGATGCAGACATATCTGGCAATATCCGAGACAAGGATTTCATTGGAATAATTATTTCGGATAAACTCAACGGCTTTTTCCACGTAAAGATTGCCGCTCTCCCGTGCAGAAGGATCGGCAAGCGTGATTTCGCGGGAAAGAATTGAGAAAAACTGGTACAGACAGCCTTCCAGAAGATACTGGTCCGAGGTGTCATAGGTATTGTGCTTCTGCATCTGAAACAAGAGGGACTGCAGTTCACCGGAAAAGTTGCACTGGTAGACAGGGTGCTCCTCGGAAAGACCGAGTTCCTGCACATAAGAGGCAGCTTTTTCGCCGTCAAAACCGATCCAGAGATATGTCCAGGGATCATCCGCATCGGCTTCATAGTAGGTGCGGACATTTGGCATCAGGAAAAAGCCCTGTCCGGCGGTTAGGCGGTAAGTGCGGTTTCCGATGGTAAAAGTGCCTTTTCCGGAAATAATATAGTGGATCACGTAATTGGGGCGGACAGCAGGGCCATAGCTGTGGAACGGCTGGCAGGCTTCGTAGCCGCAGAAGCAGAGATAAAGATCCGAAAATTTATGCTTTGGGACAGGAAGTGTCCAGGAAGTTTCCATAAGTATACCTCACAAAATGAATCATCAGAAAAGCTGGAATGTCACAAAGGATGAGATTCCGAAATATCAGTAAAATTATATCGTGTTTTGCAGGATACTGCAAGATGCCGCAGGAGGAGGAAATCATGGCAATCAAAGTAAGTGAAAATGGACGGTTATTTACCCTCCAGACAAAAGACAGCAGTTACCAGATGTTCGCAGATGACAAAAATGTGCTTCTGCATCTCTACTATGGAGAAAAAATCGGTGAGGAAAATCTTTCCGGTCTGATTTTCTGTACAGATATGGGATTTGCAGGAAATCCGGAGGAAGCAGGCCCTAACCGGAAATATTCTCTTGATGCATTTCCGCAGGAAATTCCGGGAAGTGGTGTCGGTGATTTCCGTGATGATATGATTGAGATCCGCCACGCGGACGGCAGCTTTGCAGCAGATTTCCGTTTCGATTCGTACGAAATTCTGGATCATTCCTATGCCATTCCGGGAATGCCGGCGTTGTACGATACAGAGGAAGAAAAAGGTGAGACTCTTGTTATTACAATGACGGAGAAGGCTTCCGATATTGTTCTGAAGCTGTTTTACGGTGTATTTGAAAAGGAAAATGTGATTACGAGAGCGGCAAGACTCGAAAATCACGGAGAAACGGCGATTGAGCTGGAAAAAATGCTGTCTTTCAGCATGGATCTGATGTATGAAAATTATGAGATGATCTATTTCTCGGGTCGTCATGCGATGGAGCGTACGGCGGAGCGGATTCCGGTGCAGCATGCAAAAGTCGAGATCGGCAGCACCCGTGGTACATCGAGCCATCATTACAATCCGGCTGTGATCCTCTGCGAGGAGGGTGCGGGTGAGACACACGGTTCCTGCATCGGCGCATGCCTCGTTTACAGCGGAAACTTTGTTGCGGCAGCACAGAAGGATCAGAAAAATCAGACCCGTTTTCAGATGGGCATTCATCCGACCAATTTCTGCTTCCATCTGGAAAAAGGAGAGGCGTTCGATACCCCGCAGGCAATCTTAAGCTATTCCGGAACCGGTCTTACCAAACTGTCACAGCAGTATCATGAGATCATCCGCGAGCATATCTGCCGCGGCGCATACAAGCATGCCAAACGACCGATTCTGATCAACAACTGGGAAGCAACCTATTTTGATTTCAACGAAGAAAAAATTCTGAAAATTGCAGAGCAGGCGCAAAAGCTTGGCATTGAGATGCTGGTGCTTGACGATGGCTGGTTTGGAAAACGAGAGGATGATAACAGTGGTCTCGGTGACTGGTTCGTCAACGAGAAAAAGATGAACGGCTCCATGGCGCAGCTTGCAGAAAAAATTCACAAGATGGGCATGAAATTCGGTCTCTGGTTTGAGCCGGAGATGATTTCCGAGGACAGTGATCTTTACCGTGCACATCCGGATTGGGCATTTGCAATTCCTGGCCGTGTGCCGAACCACAGCAGAAATCAGCTTGTACTTGATATGACGCGTGAGGATGTGCGTGAGTATCTGCTGGAGCGTCTGACAACCATCGTTCATGATGCAAAGATTGATTATGTCAAATGGGATATGAACCGCAGCGTCTGCGATGTTTACAGCCATGTGGCAGCACAGAGCCGGAACGGAGAGCTGTATCACCGCTATGTGCTCGGTGTTTACGATTTGATGGAAAGATTCCTTGCCGCATGCCCGAATCTGCTGCTCGAGGGCTGCAGCGGAGGAGGCGGAAGATATGATGCCGGTATGATGTATTATTCCCCGCAGATCTGGTGCAGCGATAATACCGATGCGATCAACCGTCTTTCCATCCAGTACGGAAGCTCGTTCTTCTATCCGATCAGTACCGTTGGTTCCCACGTTTCGGTATGCCCGAACCATCAGACCGGCCGTGTGACACCGTTCCGGACAAGAGGCGATGTGGCGCTGGCAGGAAGCTTCGGCTATGAGATGGATCTGAATAAGATTTCGGATGAAGAGAAAGAGATGGTAAAAGAGCAGGTTGCTGCGATGCATGAATATTACGAGCTCACACACGAAGGCCTGTATTACCGTCTGACCGGACTGAAAAAACAGGATTTCATGGCATGGGAGTTCGTGGCAGAGGATCAGAGCCGCGCACTGCTTACGATCGTAAAGACTGACGCAGAAGGAAATATGCTTCCGGTTCACACGAAAGTGTGCGGTCTTGCAGAGGATAAGCTGTACCGCTGTAGCCTGGACCAGGAAGTTCGCCTTGGCCGTACCTGGAACCGTGCGGGGCTGACCCTGCATCAGGTGCTGGGAGAGTATGAGAGTATCCGGGTCGAATTTACAGAAGTAAAATAAAAAAGATAAGAAAAATCTTCAACTGGATTTGAGGGGGAGGGAACCTCAATCTGGTTGGAGATTTTTTTTGCATAAAGAAAATCAAAGCAGGAGGGAAGGAACGTACTCTTTACAGTGCAAAAATAGTTGTGATACAATAAGCAAAAGAAATTTTCTGACAGAAAATAAAGACGGAACTGTCAAGAAAGGAAATTGTACATGAGAAACAGAAAAAACTGTTTAGCTGTTCTTTTGATGACAACTATTGTGGTAATGGGATGTGGAAATCAGCAGGTGGAAAAGGAGAATCCATCGGTTGTCTCCGAAAGAGCATCCAGTGTCCAGGATGAGTCAGAAGATGGTGAAAAAGAGTTTCTTTCTACATACCAGAATATTATAATCACACTTCCAGAAGGCTGGAATGTAATGAGAGATGAGAAAATCCAATGCAGTTTCATATCAGAAGAGGGAGAAAGTCTTGAGATATCGTATCGAGAAGGAATGGCAAAAGTAGCGCTTATGGATTTTCCGGAGGACGAAGAGAGCGCTGAAAATTTGCTCTATCCGAATGAAATAACAGGGGAAAACAGCATCAGCGATTTTATGGTGAAAACAGCTAACGAAGGAAAAGATAACGAGAGTTCCTTTTATCGTTTCCAGGTAAAAAATTCCCTGCAGATTCCGATTGCATTTTTCTGCGGGGTGAAAACGGAGAATGAAGGGTATCAGATCATATGGAAAAAAGGAAGCGGCAGCAACGATACACGGCAAATCGTGCCGGAAATACTGGAGCCTCTGCAGTTCCCGGACAATGAGCTGCTGACAGAAACATTTCAGACGGCCTGCAAGGAGCAGAAAAGAGCGCTGGAAGTAGAAAATAATTCGGATGGCGTGAAAAAGCAGAAGGGTAAGAAAACCGTCACCTGTATTTCACCGGTCAATGTACGTACAGAACCCAACGTCAGCACAAGCCAGGTTATCGGAGCTCTGACGACAGGGGAAGAAGTGGAAATGCTCGGAAAAGAGAACGGATGGTACAAGATTTCGTATGAGGGAAAAACGGCGTATGTGTATGAAGACTATGTGAAAGAAAAAGAAAATTAAAAAAATGATATTTTCAAAAAAGCTGCCGAAGCAAACAGAACCGGCAGCTTTTTTGAAATAATTTTGAAAAAGAAAAATCCCGGAAACCATCTGTTTCCGGGAAAATAGAGGCGTCGACCGGATTTGAACCGGTGGATACTGGTGTTGCAGACCATTGCCTTACCACTTGGCTACGACGCCATATGACTCCGACGGGAATCGAACCCGTGTTACCGCCGTGAAAGGGCGATGTCTTAACCGCTTGACCACGGAGCCGAAGTTTTTGTTTTGTCTGCCGTGATTTTTGCTCAGCGACAAGTAGTATATTATCATAAGAAAACGAGTTTGGCAAGTGTTTTTTGAAAAAAAATCAAAAATTTTTGAGATTTGTGTTGCCGTGCATTCAGAAGGAAAAAATTTGTCGGGTCAGGGCATGGCTTTTCGATATTCTTCCGGTGACATACCAAAAGTCCGGCGGAAAATGCTGGCAAAATAGCTGGGGCTTTCAAATCCGGTATGCAGAGCAATTTCCAAGATAGAAAGCGAGCTGCCGGTAAGAAGATCTGCGGCTTGGGTTACGCGGTACTGGTTGATATAGGAAATAGGCGTTGTGTGAAAGTGCGTTTTGAAGAAACGACAAAAATATTGTGGATTCATATTGAGTATAGCAGCAAGATCTGAAAGACGGATTTTAGAATCATAGTTATCCTGAATATAACGTAAGAGTTTTTTACACTGATCAGATCTTTCTTTTTTACGAGTGCAGAGGGGTTCCGGATGAAGAAAAAGCTGGTATTGCGCCAGAAGTGCAAGAATCCGATACATGTCACTTTTGATCAGAAGAAACCAGCCGATGGGTTTGGTATCGTATGCATACAGGATTTCCTGGAAAAGCTCAGATAATGTCAGTACAAATGTTTTCTGTGTCTGAGAGGAGGCTTCAGCAGCAGAAAGCTCTTCCAATGGAAAAGCCGGAAGAAGCAGTTGATGAGAGAGCAGCGGACGAATCCAGTCTGCTTCACAGGAATCCAGATAGGCACATGAGAGAATTTCTGGAAGAAATACAAGGGCATGGTGAACCGAAGGGGTAGTTCCAATGCTGCAGAGCTGATGCAGTTCGTGACTGTTGATGAAAAGAAAAGTACCTTCGGAAATTGTCCGGGTTTCAGTTTTCAGTGTCAGAGTGAGAGTACCTTTTTCAACCCAGATCCATTCTAATTCTTTATGCCAGTGAAAAGGAACAGAGAGCCCGCCATGCGCATAATCCTGATGATAGATATGGAGCGGAACAGGTTCGGTTCCATGCACGGTAAAATCCCGGATTCCGCCAGAAAGAACAGGGGAACAAGATTCAGGAGAAAAGAGCTCTTTTGAACGTTCTTTTTTCATAAAAGTCAAAATCCTTTCATTAAATACGAAAATCAGGTTAGAAAATATAAGATAATATCATTATACTGCTCTTATAGGAAAAAAGAAAGAGAGGACAGAAAATGAAAAGAGAGTGGTGGCATAGCTTAACCGTATATCAGATTTACACCAGAAGCTTCTGTGACAGCAACGGAGACGGCATCGGCGATTTTGGAGGGATTCTGCAGAAGCTGGACTATCTGCAGGAGCTTGGTGTTGGAGCCATCTGGCTTTCGCCTTTTAACGATTCTCCTAATTACGACAATGGATATGATGTCAGTGACTATTATAAAGTAATGGAAGAAGCGGGCACAATGGAAGAGCTGGAAGAACTGATCGCAGCCTGTGAAAAGCGGGAAATTGTGGTCATGATGGATCTTGTTTTAAATCATAGTTCCCATCTGCACCCATGGTTCCTGGAAGCCAGAAAGGATCGAAACAGTAAATACCATGATTTTTACATCTGGAAGGAAGGAACGAAGGAGCAGCCGCCAGAAGGCGGCGGAGCATTCTTTGGAGGAAGCACCTGGGAATGGGTGCCGGAGGTTCAGGAATATTATTATCACAGTTTCAGTGTAATGCAGCCGGATCTGAACTGGAAAAATCCGTCGCTTCGGAAAGAGCTGTACCGGATGATCCAGTTCTGGATGGATAAAGGGATCCGTGGTTTCCGGCTGGATGCAATTGACAATATTGTAAAAGATGGACATGGAGGAAATGATACTCATTCGGAGCAGATTCATACATACTTAATGGAAATGAATCAGAATACGTATGGAAAATCAGAACAGATCCTGACAGTGGGGGAAACCGGAGGTGCTACGGTAGAAATGGCACAGCAGTATTCTGATCCGGAAAGCCAGGAACTCAGTATGATTTTTCAGTTTGAACTGATGGGAATCGACGGCATCCGAAGTGGAAACTGGGATCCGAAACCGTATACGCTGCCGCAACTGAAGCAGATCTTTGAAAAATGGCAGACGGGACTGGAAGAAAAAGGATGGAACAGTCTGTTCTGGGGAAACCATGATTTTCCGCGTGTCGTATCGCGCTTTGGAAATGACAGGGAACCGTATCGGGAAAAATCAGCAAAAATGTTGGCTGTCCTTCTCCATGGGATGAAAGGAACTCCTTATATTTACCAGGGGGAAGAAATCGGTATGACAAATGTGTCAGGGCTTCGGATCGAGGACTATCAGGATATCGAGTCTGTAAATTTTGCCGAAGACCGTAAAAAAGAAGGCTGGGAGGAAGAAAAAATTCGTACCTATCTTGCACGGAACAGCCGGGACCATGCGCGGACGCCAATGCAGTGGAATGCGGAAAAACACGCCGGATTTACAGCGGGAACACCGTGGATGGCGGAAAATCAGAATTACGAGGAGATCAATGTGGAAAACAGCAGAAAAAATCCGGATTCCCTCTTCTATTTCTATCAAAAACTAATTGCGTTGCGTAGGAAAAATGACACTCTTGTTTATGGGGATTTCCGTCTGATTGAGGAAGAAAATCCGGATATTTTTGCTTATGAGAGAAATATGGGAGAGAAAAAGCTGATTGTGCTCTGCAATTTCCGGGATACCGCGGCAGAGATGAAAGCCCGATATGATTTGACAAAAGGAACGGTTCTGATTCATAATGATACAGAAAGTCTCACAAAAGAAGTGTGGAAGTTACAGCCGTATGAGGCGTATATGATTGAACTTCTGCAGTAAAAAGACAGAAATGAAAAGCAGCAGGAGAAGAAAACTGCAGGAGCAACTGGAAACAGGAGGGAGAAAATGTATCGCGTTCTTCTTGTAGAAGATGAAGAAATTGAACTGGAGACATTGCGGGATTATATTGACTGGAAAAAGAACGGGATTTCCAGAGTATTTACCGCGCGCAATGGCAGAAGGGCACTGGAGTGCCTGGAAGAAAATATGGCAGATATTGTGATTACGGATATTCAGATGCCAGGAATGAGTGGAATTGAACTGGCAGAGACGATCGTACGCCGGGGGTATCCATGCAAAATTGTTTTTCTGACAGGATATGATGATTTTTCCTATATCCATTCCGCTTTTCAGGTGAATGCCGTGGATTACCTTTTAAAGCCATTTACGATTGAAGAAGTAGAAGCATGTCTGAAAAAAGTGAGAAGTGAACTGGAGAAAAGTGAGATAGCAGACTGGTCGCGGAAAACGGCGGCGAAGCAGTTGCTGGAAATGGCTTTGCGGGAAAAACAGGAAACAGAGCTTTTACGGAAAAATTTCCGTGGTGTATTTGGAGAAGAACTGGAAGAGTGCAGGTTTGGAATCATAGCGGTTTATGGAAAAACGGAAGAAAACATCTGTAGCAAAATTCAGGAAAAATACAAGGGCATCCGTTACATCAGCAAAACGGAACGGATCAGCATTCTGCTGCTGGCGGGGTATCTGTCGGTGAAAGATACGGCATTTCAGATCTGGAATGATTTGAAAGAAGACGCACCGAGAGCCGTTGGATGGTGCAGTGGAGCATGGACAGCTGACTGCCTGTACGAAAAGGCGGAAAAACTTCGGAACTGTTGTGTTCCGGCATTTCATATGGATCCACCGGAACTTTTCTGTGCAGATGAAAAAGAAACGGAAGAGGAAAAAGCATATCATTTCCGGGAACAGAAGGAGCGGAGAGAAGAAATCTGTCGTCTGGTCAGCAGCGGGAAAAAGCAGGAAACGCTGCAGACCATGAAAGATTATTTTCAACAGCTAAAGGGGCTTGCGCCGAAAACATTTGCGGGAGAAGTTTACAATCTCTATATGTATCTATGGAACCGTCTTGTTTTGAGCGATGAACTGCTGGAAAACTGGATGGAAGCAGAAAAAATTTTGAGAGAAAATGAAATTTTTGAAGCAAACAACAGTTATCAGATGCGGGAAAAGATGAAGCAGTATCTGGAACGGATGTTGGCATTTTTTGAAGAACAGAATCAAAATCCAAATTACTATGCCGTTTATCAGGTAAAAACATATCTTCAGGAGCACTGCTCGGAAAGCGCAGATATCGAAAAGCTGGCCGCGGAGGTCGGTTTGTCTCCGAATTATCTGAGGAGCCTGTTTAAAGAGGCAACAGGAAAAACGATTTTGGAATACAATACGGAAATGCGTCTGCAGAGGGCGGCGGAACTGTTAAAGAATAAGAAAAATAAAGTACGGGAAGTGAGTCTGGCGGTTGGATATGAAAATGTTTCTTACTTTGGCGTTGTTTTTCAGAAAAGATTTGGAGTGACACCAAATGAATATCGTAAAATGGTATAAAAATCGGAGTTTTCAGTTTAAACTGGTGATCGGCTATCTGGTACTGGCACTGATTCCAATGCTGTGTGTTACCTGGTACAGTTATGGAAAAACAAGGAATGTGCTTCTTACTGAAGCATATCAGAGTGCAGAACAGGAAGCAGAACGAATTGAAAAAAATTTTTCTACGATGGTCGAGCCTTACGAAACAATTCTGGAGGTGCTGTATGTGGATCAGATGCTGAGCGGATATTTGTTTCAGGATTACAGCAACGATTCTTATGAAGATATGTTTTACTATATTGATAAGAAGCTCAGCGAAATCTGTCTGATGAATGCAGGAATTTACAAAATCTGTTTTTACAGCAACAATGAAACGCTTCCGCAGGATAATTATTATTTTTATTCCATGCAGGATCTAGATCGGAGGGAACGTGTGCTGACATTTGATGCGATAGGGGAAACGGTATTCTGTGGGACATCTGGAGACGGAAAAGCATTTCATATGAATCGTCTGATGAATTTTTATCCACAGGGCGGGATGAAGAGCGTACTGTCGTTACAGATTGAAAATCAGCAGATACAGCCCCTCCTCGAAACAATAAATTCCACCGATGAAATTTATCTGGTGGATCAAAAAGGATATATTCTGGCTGCTTCCGAACCGGAAATGGCAGGCCTTCCGATCCGGACCAGAATGCCAGAAGAGGATCTGGAGCAGAAAGCGCAGATTGAGTTTGAGCGTGACGGCATTTCAAAAATCGGAAATATCCAGAGCGGAGTTTTCGGAACAAAAATTCTTGTGATTTCGGATAAGGAGACGGTTTTAAAAGACGCAAAAGCTGTTTCAAGAAGGATGATGTTCCTGATCCTCTGCAGCGCGGCTATGGTATTTCTCTGCATTATCTGTTACACAAGATGGCTTTCCACGCGGGTGCAGAAAGTGGTGTATGCAGCAAAACGGATGGGACAGGGAGAATTTGATTACCGTCTGGAAAATATGGGAGAAGATGAGATCGGACAGATCGGGCTGGCGTTTAATCAGCTCAGTGATCAGATTCAGGAGCTAATTCGGGAAAATTACGAAAAGAAAATCCGGATTCAGACGAGCGAACTGAATTTGCTGCAGGAACAGATCAATCCGCACTTTCTTTACAATGCACTTGCGGTTATTTCAGCACTGGCGATGCGGGAAGGTGGAAAACAGACGATGCAGGCGGTCAAAAATTTGTCCAGCTTCTACCGGATTTCCCTGAATAAGGGAAAACAGGTGCTTTCCATCCAGGAAGAAGTGGAACTGCTGCAGAGCTATCTGAAAATCCAGCAGATGCGTTTTCGGGACAGCGTACAGGTGGAGTATGAGATTGCAAGAGAAGTACTGACATATCGAACCATTAAACTTCTTCTGCAGCCGCTGGTTGAAAATGCCATTCACCATGC
Source organism: Blautia sp. OM06-15AC (assembly GCF_003481425.1). Taxonomy (NCBI): domain Bacteria; kingdom Bacillati; phylum Bacillota; class Clostridia; order Lachnospirales; family Lachnospiraceae; genus Blautia; species Blautia sp. OM06-15AC. The sequence goes on from NZ_QULD01000007.1 coordinate 10,416, forward strand.
GAGAAAAGAGGAAGAAGTTCTCCACATTGCGGTCAGAATTCAAAAAGAAGAAAGGGATGTGGTATTCCAGGTGACAGATGATGGATGTGGAATCGAGGCGGAAAAACTGATTAAACTGCGAAGTTCTCTGCGGCGCTCAGAGGAAGGATATGGACTGAGAAATGTTGCAAACAGGGTTCGTCTGGCTTATGGAGAGAATTATGGTGTCCGAATAGAAAGCCAGGAAGGATATGGAACGACAGTTTCTGTCAGAATTCCAGTAAACGAATAAAAAATCAAACAAAGCAGAAATAACTTCGTATTGTTTGCATAAAAGAGGAAACAGAAACCGGCTGATAAAGGTGATTTTGCCCGTCAGCCGGTTTCTGTTTCGTTAGATATTGACAGAAATCGTAAGAAAACAACAGAATAAAAAAGAGAATTATAAAACTCCGTTAAATCGAGATAGAAATCATAAAAAAGTGAGATTGTTGCAGGACAGACTATCCATTAGAATGGAAACATAGACAGCAAGAGTGTACAAGATGAACAAAAAGAAGAAAGAAGGAGAAGGCATGAAAAAAGAAAACGTGCATGCAAAGCACAAAAAAAGCCTCGCGGAACGGTTCTGGAAACAGAAATATCTGTTTTTACTGCTGATTCCATCGTTGGTATGGGTCATTCTGATCTGCTATGCACCAATGACAGGACTGTATATGTCCTTCATCAACTACACGCCGCAGGGTAGCGGCTATTTTGCGGATATGGCGAATTCGCAGTTTGTCGGTCTTGACTGGTTCAAGTATTTCTTTTCCACAGATTTCACAAAAATCATGAGAAACACAATGGCAACCAGCTTACTGACACTGTTATTCTCATTCCCGCTGCCAATCATTCTGGCGCTTTGCCTGAATGAAGTTCGAAACCAGAAGGCAAAGAAATTTGTACAGACCGCATCTTATATTCCCTATTTTATTTCCTGGGTTATTGCGGCAAACATTTTCCTTACATTCCTTTCTTCAGACGGCGTCATCAACAATCTGTTAAAATTCTTCGGATTAACCGATGAGTCGATTCTGTTTTTCCAGAAAGGACCATATTTCTGGTGGATCATCGCGATCGCAAATGCGTGGAAGGTACTTGGATACAATGCGATTATCTATATGGCGGCAATCTCCGGCATCAGCCAGGATATGTATGAAGCAGCGGATGTGGATGGTGCGACGAGAATGCAGAAGATTCTGCATATCACACTTCCGGCATTAAAGCCGACCATTATGATTCTTCTGATTCTGGCAATCGGAGGTGTTCTGAATACAGGATATGAGCAGCAGCTGTTGATGTCTAATGATGCTATTTTAAATTATTCTGATGTACTTGATACGTATGCATACCGCTATGGTCTGAAAAACGGAATGTATTCTTACGGTACTGCAGTAGGATTCTTTAAATCCGCAGTCTCCTTCATTCTGGTCATCAGTGCAAATGCACTTTCGAAGAAATTCAGTGATGATAATACGGCACTGTTTTAGGAGGAAGGAAAATGAGAGAAAAAGCAATTAAAATCAAAAGAAAACGTTGTGCCAGTGACTGGTTTCTTGATATTTTCAAAGTGGTTTTTCTGGTGTTAGTTACTGTGATCTGTGTGTATCCGTTCTGGAACATTTTTGTGGTATCCATTAACGATGCAACCGATGCACTGCGCGGCGGGCTCTACTTTCTGCCGAGAAAACTGAGTCTGGCAAGTTATAAAGATATTCTGGGACGTGCCACATTTTTGCATGGCATTCTGATCACTGTACTTCGTACTGCAATTGGTACACCGCTGGCGGTCCTTGTCACGACAGCACTTGCCTATGTGCTTTCCAGAAAAGAGCTGCTGTTCCGGAAACAGCTGAACCTGTTCTTTATCTTCACCATGTATTTTGGCGGCGGAATGGTTCCGTATTATATGGTATTAAAGAGCCTTGGAATGCTGAATAATTTCATTGTATTTATTTTCCCGAACCTGGTAAGTGTTTATAATATGATTCTGGTAAAGAATTATATAGAGGGAATGCCGGCAGAGATTTTTGAATCGGCGAAAATTGACGGAGCAAATGATCTGACAGTTTTCTTTAAAATGGTAATTCCATTGTCCAAGCCGATTATTATGACCATTGCACTGTTTGTTGCAATTACACATTGGAATTCTTGGTTCGATGCATATTTGTTTACGAATGCACAGTCTTTAAAAACAATGCAGTCCATTTTGGTTGAAATTCTGAATCAGTATCAGACTTCATCAGCGAACCAGGCGGCAAATCAGGCGTCACAGACCATTACACCGGACAGCATTCGAATGGCTGCTACGATGATTGCGACCATTCCGATTATCATGGTTTATCCGTTTATTCAGAAATATTTTGTTAAAGGAATCATGCTCGGATCTGTAAAGAGCTGATGATAGAAGGAGGAAAAGAAAATGAAGTTCAAAAAAAGTATCGCAATGGCGATGAGTGTCCTGATGGTAGCGGGAATGCTTGCAGGATGCGGATCAAATGGCAGTACATCATCAAGTACTGCATCCGGCAGTGCATCATCTGCATCGGGCGAGGTATCAACAGACGGAGTTACGATTTCTATCTTTGACAAAAACTCCGGAAGCAATACCTTTGATGATCCAGTTGCAAAAGCAATTGAGGAAAAAACAGGTGTCAAAATTCAGGTAGAAAATCCAACCGGAGATCCGCTGGAAAAATTGAACCTGATGCTGACCGGTCAGAATTACCCGGATATCGTCCTGATGGATCGTGGAAATGATATTGTAAACCGTTACATTGAGGCAGGCGCACTGCTTCCGTTGAATGATCTGATCGATGAGTATGGCCCGGATGTAAAAGAGATGTACGGGGAAACCTTAAACAAGAGTCGTTATACCGATGGAAAAAATTACTATCTGAATAACTGGTACGGAGAAGATCCGGATCCGGTAGCCGGTGTTCTGATGCGCTATGATTATCTGTGCGAAATCGTTGGAAAAGACCGCGCAGACAGCGATGAGCCATTTACACAGGAAGAGTATATTGACATTTGTAAGAAATTCAAAGAACTTCATCCGACCATTGACGGAAAAGAGAGTATTGCCATTACCTTTGATGCAGAATCCAAAAACTACGATGGAACATTAAAAGGAATGTATGGTCTGAAAACATATTATCAGGATGGGGACAATCTGGAACATGTTGCCAAAGCACCAAACTTCAAAGAGATGATGTCCTTTGCCAATGAACTGTATACCGAAGGCCTTCTGGACAAAGAGTGGGTTGTCAACAAGAAAAATCAGTGGACGCAGAAACTGTCTGCAGGCAACGTATTCAGTACCTTTGCTTCCTATTGGGATACCGATGCAGCAAATACAGCACTTGCTTCTTCTGTAGGAGAAGATGCAAAATTCTATTCCTATAAAATCCTTGGAAACGGAATCAGTGCAGATGAAACTACTTACTGCGGAAGAAGTACACTTGGCTGGGATGCAATCGCGATCACCAAGAATTGTAAAAATCCGGAAGCAGCCATGAAGATGATCAACTACCTTGCAAGCGAAGAAGGACAGTATCTTCTGATGTGGGGTATTGAGGGAACCAACTGGAATATGGAAGATGGAAAACACGTTCCGAACGATGATCTGATTGAAGGATTCCAGACGGATTTTGACAAAACAAAACTGGATACCGGCGTCCGCAAATGGACCTGGTTTGTAAAGAACGGAAATGGTACAGACGGAACTCCATACGATGTAACACAGTATAAAGTAAAAGAGACCCGGCAGGTGGCTATGAATCACTTTGGTGAGAACGACAGATGGGATACCGCAGAGTTTACAGGCCTTACCCCGGCAGGAAGCACTCCGGATGGCTTGAAATGGCAGAAAATCCAGGATATCTACGATCAGGAATATCCGAAGATTGTGAATGCAGACAGCCACGATGCGGCAATGGAAGAGTACGACAAGATGATTTCCGAAATGAATGACGCAGGACTGGAAGATGTAGAAAAAGTTATCACACAGAATTATCAGGAGCGTATGAAACTCTGGAATGAGTAAGCTAAAGTAAAATAAAAAAATCACACACGGAAAAGAACCGGCAGAAATTGAAATACAGATTTCTATGTCGGTTCTTTTTTATCAGAAGAAGCATTGCGATTTTCAAGGAATCTGGATATAATGAGGAAAACTGGAAAAACAGGGAAATCCAACCGCATGAGACAGGAGGCATCGTACATGGCAGCGAAAGAACAGTTAACCGCAATGGAAATGATCTGGGGATTTATGAGTGGGACGACAGGACATATGGGAAAGACGGACTTTGCGCCGCAGAAGGAAGCGTTCGGGGATTTTGCATCTCCGGAAACGTATTTTCCGCGCGTGGTGCCGGAGAGCGAAGGCATCTCATCGGAAAAGCTGACGCAGATGCTTCGTGAGCTCGCCGCTGCGCGCCATACGGACATGCATCATCTGCTGGTCCTGCGGAATGGACATGTCATCTGCGAATGCAATTTCGCCCCATACCGCAGCGGCATCTGGCATGCGACGTATTCTATGTGTAAGAGCATCACTGGCATGGCGGCTGGTTTTCTGATCAGTGAAGGAAAACTTTCCCTGGACGAGAACGTCTATGATATTTTTGAAAAACGAAACGGTCTGCTGCAGAAGATCCTGCGCCCGAATCTGACCGTGAAGCATCTTCTGACGATGAAGAGCGGCGTACAGTTCAACGAGATGGGCGTTGTTTCCGGCAACGACTGGGTGGACAGCTTCTTAAATGCGCCGGTCAAGGGAACACCGGGCGAAGCGTTTGAGTACAACAGTATGAACACGTATCTGCTGTCTGCAATCATACAGGAGCGCACCGGCATGAAAATGGTAGATTACCTGCGGCCGCGTCTGTTTGAGCCTCTCGGCATCCGGAAAGTTTTCTGGGAGAGCTGCCCGGCAGGGATTACGAAAGGCGGCTGGGGCCTCTTCCTGTGCCCGGAGGACGCGGCCAAGCTCGGGGTGATGTACGTGAACGGCGGAAAATTCGAAGGAAAACAGATCGTCCCGGCGGAATGGGTCGCAGCGTCCACCTCCGTTCATGCGACACCGCCGGAAAAGATGGGAAAATATGGCTATGGTTACCAGGTCTGGATGGAGGAGCGGCCGGGCAGCTTTGCGTTCAATGGCATGCTGGGGCAGAACGTGCTCGGTTATCCGGATACCGGCGTGGTGATTGTGACGAATGCGGGCAGCAACGAGCTGTTCCAGACGTGTGAGATGCTCGACATTGTGCGGAAGTATTTCGGCGCGGAATTTGGTGCAGAGCTGAAATCCGGCGAGGCGGAAAGCCCGATGGCATATCAGAAGCTGGTGCAGACCTGCCGTGATCTGGAGGGCGCGAAAGAGACACCGGGAAGAATCCTGCGCGGCGGCTGGAAGCGGAGAACACCGGGGCCGCGGAACAGCGGAACACCGCGTCAGATCGACATGGCGCAGCTTCTGCACGGAAAAGAATATAAAATGGAGGACACGCATGTCGGCATGTTTCCGCTGACGCTGCAGGTCTTCCACAACAACTTTTCCGACGGCATCCGCCGCATCGGTTTCTTCTATGAAAAAGGCCGTTTCTTTGTCGAGCTGACCGAGGGAGAAAAAACACAGCGCATTGCGATCGGTCTTACGGGGTCCAAAGTTGTAGAATGGGTGGAAAACGAGGAATCGTATCTGCTCGGAACGACGGGACAGTTTGCGGAGAATGAAGACGGCGAACTGGTGCTGAAGCTTGAGTTTGCATTTCTGGAAGAGGCCGCAAGACGGAGGGTCAAAATCATTTTCCAGCGTGATTTCGAGCGGATCAGACTGGAGTGGAATGAGACGCCGGGCAAGGATCTGATTATCGAGGGCCTTGAATCCCTCGTGACGGATGTGGCGATCGCACCGCTTCTGCCGTCGCGGTTCCGCGAGCGGAGCCTTGACATGATCCATCTGCTGATGGCACAGACCATTGAGCCAATGGTAGAGGCACACCGTGTGCGGCCGGGGGAAGAAACGGGGACAGAAGAAGCGGCAGCGGAAGCTGAATCGGCCGCGGCAGTGGAAAATGCGGAAAACGCAGAAGAAACGGTGTAAAAACAGAAAAAAATCAGAAGAGAAATGTGGATAAAAAAGGGAATGGAGCTGCCGGATGCGCAGTTCCATTCCCTTTTAAAAATACAGATTACAGATTCAAAGCCATATCGCCGGATTTGATCAGGTTTGCCTTGCGGAATACCTCTGAGAAGAACAAGGTGATCACAGCCGGAAGCACGAAGTGGAGCAGAATAATTTTGATGATAACGAGCTTCGGATCATCGTAAGTGATCATCGTCTGATACGTTGTGATCTGTCCGACAAGACCTGCGGAACCCATGCCGCTTCCCGTTGCATTATTCTGCATATTGGCGAGGATTGTGGAGACGGGTCCTAAAATCGCACTCGAGAAGATGACGGGCAGCCAGATCAGTGGATGACGCATGATGTTCGGCACCTGGAGCATCGAGGTTCCAAGACCCTGTGCGACAAGGCCGCCGAATTTGTTTTCCCGATAACTTGCAACCGCGAATCCGACCATGTTGCAGCAGCAGCCGATCGTTGCGGCACCGGCGGCAAGACCGGAAAGATTCAGAATGATGCCGAGTGCAGCGGAGCTGATCGGCAGTGTCAGAACCATACCCATGACGACCGAAACAACGATGCCCATGATGAACGGCCGCTGTTCCGTTGCCCAGTTGATGATGCTTCCAAGGCCTGTCATCATCTGGGAGATCGGCGGTCCGACGAGCAGTCCGACAACGGAACCGGCTCCGATGGTGATGACCGGTGTCACGATGATATCAACCTTGGTCTTGCCGGAAACCAGATGGCCGCAGGTGATGCCTGCGAAAGCTGCAATGAAAGCGCCGAGCGGTTCGCCAGGTCCTGCCAGAACGGCATTTCCGTCCACAAAGAATGTGCCGCCGGTGATCTTGCCGGCATAACCGCCGACCATGGCGGCGACGGCTGCAGAAACCGTGACAAGCGGGCTTTCCCCATATTTCACTGCCACGCCGACACCGATACCGGCACTTGTCAGGGCTGCGGCAGCTTTTCCAAGCAGATAGATCACATTTCCGGTCGAACCGCCGATCAGAAGACCGATCTGCTGAATCATCGTACCGATAATCAGGGTTGCAAAAAGACCCTGCGTCATGCCGCCGAAGCCATCAATGAAGATGTGCGAGGCGACTTTTTTGATTGTTCGCATATGGAATTCCTCCTCATGTATGTGGTGTGTTACTGTATTCACAAGTGACTTGTCAGTCGACTTTTAGTCTATCATAAGATGGGGGCGGGTGCAATCCTTTTCCGGGGGCATAAGTTGACAAAAGAAAGGGGCACGCTTATAATTGAGACAAATTCAGAGCGCTTCCAGAAAACAGCGCAGACAGTAAAAAAGTGATAAAGGAGACGCATGGGAAAACAGAAAAAGAAACAGAAAAAACGCGGCAATCCGCTTTGGACTCTGGTATTTTTAGCGGCACTTGCTGTTTTCTGCTTTTCCGGGTACAAGCTGATCGGCATTTACCTGGATTACAAGACCGGCACGGATGAATACCGGGATCTGCAGCAGTATACGACGGAAATTACAAAAACACCGGAGACACCGGCACCAAAGAAAACAGAGGAGCCGCAGGCGGAATCCAAACCGGCGGAGCCTTCCGAACCGGAGCCGGAACCACTGTCGTATCCGACAGAACCGCCGCTTGCCGTCGATTTTGAATCCCTAAAAGCGATTAACCCGGATGTGAAGGGATGGCTTTATATCGAAGCTCTTGACATCAGTTACCCGGTCGTACAGGGGCCGGACAACGATGCGTATCTTCATACGACGTATGAGGGAACGAGCAACTTTGCGGGTTCCATTTTCCTCGATTACCAGAATCAGGGTGATTTCAGTGATGGAAACACAATCGTTTACGGTCATAATATGAAGAATCTCTCCATGTTCGGAAAATTGAAACAGATGAAGGAGCAGGAAAAATATAGGGACAGCGTCTATTTCTGGATGCTGACGCCGGAATCAAACGATGTGTACCAGATTTTTTCTGCCTTTTATACGGAGGCAGACAGTGATGTCTACACGCTGTATTCCGGCGGGGGTGAAGCGTTTGTACAGTATCTGAATACCATGGCGGCGCGGTCAGAGATCCCGGTGGAGCAGCCGGAGATGGATGAAAACAGCCATATTATTGTGCTGTCCACCTGTGCGGCGAGCGATACGACTGGACGGTTCGTCGTTCTGGGCGTGCGGCGGAACCGGTAATGATTGGTCAGGAGGAGGAATGACAGATGGAAGAGGAAAGAAAAATCGAAGAACTGCAGAGATTGATTGATACGCATGAAAATATCGTATTCTTCGGCGGCGCGGGCGTGTCCACGGAGAGCGGGATTCCGGATTTCCGGAGCGTGGATGGCCTTTATCATCAGAAGTATGACGTTCCGCCGGAGACAATTTTAAGCCACAGCTATTTCCTGCGGTACCCGGAAAAGTTTTATGCCTTTTACCGCGACAAAATGCTTCCGGTCGGCGCAGAACCGAATGCGGCGCACAAAAAGCTTGCAGAGCTGGAAGCGGCGGGAAAATTAAAAGCGATTGTGACGCAGAACATTGACGGACTGCATCAGGCGGCGGGAAGTAAAGTAGTGTATGAACTGCACGGAAGCACACACCGCAATTACTGCATGAAATGCGGGGCAGCCTGCGATACAGAGCTGGTGAGAAAGAGCAGCGGCGTTCCAAGATGTGAAAAATGCGGAGGCATGATCAAACCGGATGTCGTACTCTACGAGGAGAGTCTGAATGAGAAAGTGCTCGACGGTGCGATCCGCGCGATTGCGGCCGCCGATCTTCTGATCGTCGGCGGAACGTCGCTTGCTGTGTATCCGGCAGCAGGTCTTCTCCAGTATTTTCGGGGCGATGCACTGGTCCTGATTAATAAAGGTGCAACACCGATGGACAACAACGCAGATCTTCTGATCCAGCAGCCGATCGGACAGGTGCTCGGCAGTATCCGGGTGTGAAACTTCAGAGCTGTGAAAAATGGAGGTGCGGCTCTGATGATACAGAGAGAACCTTGAGAAAAAATCTCGGAAAGTGTCAGGAAATATAAAAATAAGGCGGAAAAACATGGCAGAACATTACGAAGTAGGCGATATTGTAAAACTGAAAAAGCCGCATCCGTGCGGCAGCAGCGAGTGGGAAATCCTGCGTGTCGGCGCAGATTTCCGTCTCAAATGCACCGGCTGCGGCCACCAGATCATGGTAGCACGCAAGCTGGTCGAGAAAAACACCCGCGGATTACGAAAAAAAGATGCGTAATATCGTGAAAAAAACAAGAAAACACGCGAAAAAGGGCTTGCTATAAGCCCTTTTTTATGTTAAAATAACAAATTGTGACGTATAAAAATAATTCCTTGCTCCCCATAATGAAAATGGGGTGCCAAAAAGTCCAAAAGGAGGTAAAGCATGAACAAGTACGAATTAGCACTGGTTGTGAATGCAAAACTTGAAGAAGAGGAACGCGCAGCTGTAGTTGAGAAAGCCAAAGGTTATGTAACCCGTTACGGCGGAACAGTTGGCGAAGTAGAAGAGTGGGGCAAAAAACGCCTTGCATACGAAATTCAGCATATGCGTGAAGCATATTACTACTTTATTCAGTTTGAAGCAGACGCAACAGCTCCGGCAGAGATCGAGAGCCATATGCGTATTATGGATAACGTACTGAGATACTTAGTCGTTAAAAAGGAAGCTTAAGAGGTAAGCGAATGAATAAAGTTATATTGATGGGAAGATTGACCAGAGATCCCGATGTCAGATACTCTGCTGGAGAGAACTCCACAGCGGTAGCCCGTTATACACTGGCTGTTGACCGCAGATTCCGCAGAGACGGCGATTCCGCAACCGCAGACTTTATCGGATGCGTTGCTTTCGGCCGCCAGGCAGAATTTGCAGAGAAATACCTGCGTCAGGGAACGAAGATCGCCATCACCGGCCGCATTCAGACCGGAAGCTACACCAACCGTGAAGGCCAGAAGGTCTACACGACAGACGTAGTTGTAGAAGAGCAGGAGTTTGCAGAGAGCAAAAATGCAGGTGGAAACAACGGAGGATACTCCGCACCGCAGCATAACAATCCGGCTCCGTCCGCGAATACATCTGACCTGGGCAGCGCCGATGGTTTTATGAATATTCCCGATGGCATTGACGAAGAATTGCCATTTAATTGATAGAAAAGGAGAGATTGATCATGGCTTATAATAATAGTGAAAGACCAGCTTCCAGAAGACCGGCCCGCAGAAGAAGAAAAGTTTGTGTTTTCTGTGGTGGAGAAGAGATCAGCTACAAGGATGCAGCTAAACTGAAAAAATATGTATCCGAGCGTGGTAAAATCCTGCCGAGACGTGTAACTGGAACCTGCGCAAAACATCAGAGAGCAGTAACAGTAGCCGTTAAGAGAGCAAGACATATGGCTATTATGCCGTACGTAGATGATTGATTCTGACTTGCGCTAAGCACTGTCCGAACGTTCATTTTGAATCGGTAAATAAATGGAGGTATCTGCCCGAAAAGGGCGGGTACCTTTTTTGTATCCAGAAGTATCTTGTTGCCAAAGTACAGGTCAAAGTGGTATAATCGGAAGGACAGGAGCGAAATACAACACGCAACGTTGGAAAGGTGTTAGGAAATGAAAAGCAAAATGAAGTTGAGCGGCCAATTGCGGAGCTATCTTCGATGGCCGCTGATTTTGTCCATCCTGATGCTTGTGATGAATATCGGCATGTATTTTGTGGATGTGATGGCAGGAATGTGGTTCACGCTGTTTTTTGCAGTCTATGTGATCGCAGCCGCAGTTCTCTATTACAGACAGCGTCCGCAGGTGATCAACGAGCTGATTACCTTTGCGACCGAATACGGCCAGGTTCAGAAGCATCTGATCCAGGAACTGGCGCTGCCCTATGCCGTTATGGATTCGCAGGGAAAACTTCTCTGGGTCAACAAAGAGTTTACAAAAATCACAGGGAAGGATACACAGTATCATAAATGTATCGCCACCATTTTTCCGGAGCTGACGGTCGAGCGGCTACCGAAAAATGAGGAGGAGACCGACATCAACGTGGCTTACGGCGAAAAGAATTTCCGTGCCCATGTAAAAAGCGTCTGCATCGACGAGCTGATCCAGAATTCGGAGATGATCAACACAGATATCAAAGGCTATTTTATTCAGGCACTGTATCTGTTCGATGAGACGGAGCTCCGCGAGTATATGCGGAAATTCGAGGACGAAACGATGGTCACCGGTCTTCTGTATCTGGACAACTACGACGAGGCGCTGGAGAGCGTCGAGGAGGTCCGCCGTTCCCTTCTGACCGCACTGGTCGAGCGAAAGATCAACAAATATTTCAACGATCTCGACGGACTGGTGAAGCGGTATGAGAACGACAAATACATCGTGGTCATGCGCCGGAGTTCGTTAAATGAACTGAAAGAGAAAAAGTTCGATATCCTCGAGGACGTCAAGACCATCAACATCGGAAACGAGATGGCGGTCACAATCAGTATGGGTATCGGAGCAGATGCTGGATCGTTTGCGAAAAACTCCGAGTATGCGAAAATCGCGATCGACCTGGCTCTTGGCCGGGGCGGCGATCAGGTCGTTTTAAAGGACGGTTCGAAGATTCAGTATTTCGGCGGAAAAACGCAGGCTGTGGAAAAGAATACGAGAGTCAAAGCCCGCGTCAAGGCGCACGCGCTGAAAGAGTTTATGAACACGAAAGAGAAGGTCGTTGTCATGGGACACCGCCTGCCGGATGCCGATTCGTTCGGTGCGGCCATCGGTATCTACCGTGCGGCGAAAACGCTGAATAAAAAAGCGTACATCGTCATCGACAACCCGACCAGCTCGATCATTCCGCTGATGAATACGTTCAGCGACAACCAGGATTATGAGGCGGACATGTTTGTCAACAACCATGAGGCGAAAGAGATCATGGACGACAACACGCTGCTCGTTGTGGTCGATACGAACAAGCCGAGCATCACACAGTGTGAGGATCTGCTGTACATGGCGAAAATGATCGTCGTGCTGGATCATCACCGGCAGGGAAGCGATACGATCCGCAACTCGGTGCTTTCCTATATTGAGCCGTATGCATCATCCGCGAGCGAGATGGTTGCCGAGATTCTCCAGTATTTTACCGAGGGAATCCGCATCCGGAACGTGGAGGCGGACAGCATCTATGCCGGCATCATGATCGATACCGACAACTTTATGCAGAAAACAGGTGTCCGCACGTTCGAGGCGGCAGCTTTCCTGCGCCGCTGCGGTGCGGATGTGACGCGTGTGCGCAAGCTGTTCCGTGAGGATATGAACGATTACAAGGCAAGAGGAGAGACGATCCGCAATGCGGAGCTGTTCCGCGGCCAGTTCGCGATTTCCGAATGCCCGAGCGACTATGTGGACAGCCCGACGGTGGTCGGAGCACAAGCGGCGAACGAGCTGCTGAACATTGTCGGTGTCAAGGCGTCCTTTGTACTGACCGAGTATAAAGGCGTGATCTATATCAGCGCCCGCGCGATCGATGAGGTCAATGTACAGATCATCATGGAGCGGATGGGCGGCGGCGGTCATCTGAATATGGCAGGATGCCAGCTTGAGACCGTCGATCTGGAGGGGGCGCGCAGCCTCCTAAAATCAACCTTAACAGAAATGCAGGATGGAGGAGAAATCTGATATGAAAGTTATCTTACTGGAAGACGTAAAAGCACTTGGTAAAAAAGGACAGACTGTAAACGTAAGTGACGGATATGCAAGAAACATGCTTCTGCCGAAAAAACTCGGCATCGAGGCAACCGCAAAAAACCTGAATGAGCTGAAACTCCAGAAAGCACACGAGGACAAAGTGGCAGCAGAGCAGCTCGCTGAGGCACAGGCTTTCGCGAAAGAGATTGAGGACAAACAGGTTACCGTAGCAATCAAAGTCGGCGAGGGCGGAAAAGTATTCGGAAGCGTATCGGCAAAAGAGATCGCTGAGGCAGCAAAAGAGCAGCTCGGATACGACATCGACAAAAAGAAAATGCAGCTTCCGAACCCGATCAAGGTTCTTGGAACGACAGAAGTGCCGATCCGCCTGCATACCAAAGTAACTGCAAAGCTGAAAGTTATCGTAAAAGAAGCATAATTCTATGGAAGAAGCACTGATTAAACGAATCCTTCCGCACAGCATCGAGGCGGAGCAGTCGGTCATCGGTTCCATGCTGATGGGGCGCGAAGCCATCATGGCGGCATCGGAAATCCTGACGAGCGACGATTTTTACCAGCACCAGTACGGCGTCATTTTTGATGCCATGGTGGAGCTGTTCAATGAGGGAAAACCGGTCGATCTGGTCACCCTGCAGAACCGCCTGCGTGAAAAGGATGTTCCGCCGGAGATCAGTTCGATGGAGTTTGTCCGCGATCTTTTAAATGCGGTGCCGACTTCGGCGAATGTGCGCCATTATGCGAACATCGTCAGCGAGAAAGCGGTGCTGCGCCGTCTCATTAAGCTGACAGAAGAGATTGAGAATGACTGCTATCTGAACAAAGAGCCGGTGGAAGTCATCATGGAGGAGACGGAAAAGAAGATGTTCCAGTTATTGGGCCAGCGGAATTCCGGAGACTTCATGCCGATCCGCCAGGTTGTCATCAATACGCTGGAGAACATCGAGCGTGCATCGAAGACGAAGGGAAATGTCACGGGTATTCCGACCGGATTCACGGATCTGGACTACAAGACATCGGGTCTGCAGAACTCTGACTTTATCCTGATTGCGGCACGTCCGTCTATGGGTAAAACGGCGTTTGTCCTCAATATTGCGCAGTATATGGCGTTTAAGAAAGACAAAGCCGTTGCGATTTTCAGTCTCGAGATGTCGCGGGAGCAGCTGATGAACCGTCTGCTCTCGATGGAGTCGAAAGTAGATTCCCAGCATCTGAGAACCGGAAACCTGAAAGACGACGAATGGAGCAAGCTGATCGAGAGCGCCGGCATGATCGGTGAATCCCGACTGATGATCGACGATACACCTGGTATCTCGATCGGAGAGATGCGGTCGAAATGCCGCAAATACAAGCTGGAGCACGGTCTTGATATTATCATCATTGACTACCTGCAGCTGATGTCGGGAAGCGGAAAGAGCTCCTCGGAATCGCGTCAGCAGGAGATTTCGGATATCAGCCGTTCCTTAAAAGCACTCGCGAGAGAGCTGAATGTGCCGGTTGTTGCGCTGTCCCAGCTTTCCCGGGCTGTTGAGCAGCGTACCGACCACCGTCCGATGCTTTCCGACCTGCGTGAGTCGGGAGCGATCGAGCAGGATGCCGACGTTGTTATGTTTATCTATCGAGATGATTACTATAATAAGGATTCCGAGAATAAGGGAATCGCGGAAATCATCATCGCCAAACAGCGAAACGGCCCGATCGGAACCGTCAATCTGGTCTGGCTGCCGGATTATACGAAATTTGCGAATGCAGAGAGATAAAAGAAAATATTTTATGTGTCAGAACGTGTCGTGGGATAGTCCTGCGGCACGTTTTTTGTGTATAATTGTATAAAATTGTCGGAATATTACGATGAGATTTTCTTGCGGCGGGGTGGGGACGCTCTTATAATAAAGGGAAGAAGGGAGTGGCTGCCGTATGGAAAATAGAACGTATCTGGTCACGGAGGCGGAGAAGCTGACCGGGGAGAAAGCGCATGTGCTCCGGTACTGGGAGGACGAGCTCGGCATGGAAATCCACCGCAATTCGCTGGGACACCGCTGCTATACTGCGCAGGACATTCAGATTTTTCTGGGAATCCGGGAACTGAAGAAAAAGGGGCTTCACCTGAAAGCAATCCGCGAGCTGATGCCGAAGCTGGTGCAGGCAACGGCGGAGATCAAAGCGTTTCCGGCGGAAGCGGCAGAGACGGCAAAGGAGAAGCCGGATCCGGCAATACCGGGAAAAGCGGACGAAGTCCCGGAGGTGGTTGTCGATCTTCTGCCCGAGCGGGAAGCAGAACAGCTGGCGGACACTGTGATACGGCAGGAAGAGGAGGAGCGTCAGACGGAGTTTTACCGCGTGCTCGGCCGTCTGCTCGATCAGATGATACAGAAGCGGCGCCAGGAAGAGCGGAGCCGCCGTGTGGATGAGGCGATCCGCCGCCACCAGCAGAGCCGGAGAGAAGCAGCGGCGACGCTGGAGCAGAAAGGAAAACGGACGAAAGCAAAACGGGGCCATCGGAACAATGGGTAAATCGGACAGAAAAAAAGAACGCCTGCGAGAGGCGTTCTTTTTGGATCCACGCGGAAATCCGACTTATTTTGCAGCCAGATAATCGTTGATCTGGTCTTCCAGAACCTGAGCGTCCAGGCCGTGAACCATAGCTGCTTCTTCCAGGGACTCACCCTGTGCAGAAGGGCAGCCGATGCAGTGCATGCCGGCTCCCATCAGGATTCCGATGATATTTGTATCCATTGCGATTAACTCGCCGATTGTCATGTCTTTCGAGATCTTTGCCATCTTAAAGTTCCTCCTTTAAATGTGTATATACCCGTCGTTCCGATTTTGACGGCTATTTTGATTATAGCGTACCCCCGGGGGGAATGCAAGAACAAATTCATAAGATTATAGAATGTTTATAATTTTGTACTTGTATTTCAGGGGGCAATCGTTTACAATGTGGATAGTACCGAAAGGGCCAAAAAATCTACAAGGAGGATAAGATCATGGCATATGTAATCACAGACGAATGTGTAAGCTGCGGAACCTGCGCTGGAGAATGTCCAGTAGAGGCTATCGCTGAGGGAGATTCCCATTACGAAATCAACCCGGATGTATGCGTTGAGTGCGGAACATGCGCAAGCGTATGTCCAACCGAGGCTATCACAGAAGAGTAATTTGTACGGAACGTACAAAAAAGGAAGTCCTTCGCGGACTTCCTTTTTTTATACATACGTTTCAAAACTTACAGAGAAGCCAGCTCCTGCAGAGCATTCTCTTTTACCATTGCATTTCCATGTTCCAGCAGAAATGCTTCAGCGGCCAGGGAGAAGGATTCCTGTCTGCCGTACTCGGAAAGAATGTTGCAGACCTTGTTGAATTCCTCCGGTTTGCAGCCGGACTGGTGCAGAACGAGCTGATAGTTGGCATCTGCCGTGTTCTTATAGAGGGAATTGCTGCCGGTAAAATACTGGTTCAGCGCTTTTGCGGAGCTGATGACATCGTCGAGGGTTGAGAAGTGGAAGGTGCGTACCAGATCCACATTCTTTTCCTCGGATGCTGCAGGCTCTTTTTCGTTTTCCTTCTGTGCCGCTTTCTTTGCGATTTCCTGTGCCTTGTTCTTCACATCGCAGAGCTTGTGGAACAGGTCAATGATGTCGTCCGCGCCGGAATACTGTACCGGTTCCGGTCCGTCCGTATCGTCGCCGGATGGAGCAAATTTGGCGAAGCGGGTGTCGAGCTCCTGTGGATCCTCGACTCTGGTGATAATGAGGACAATGCTGTCCGGAGCCACCGGAACGGCCTCGACCATGAGCGGGGCATTATCCACATTGAAGCCGAACTGCTGGTTGGCTTCAAGCATCATATCCTGAAACAGGCTGCGGGCCTTTTCCGTGCCGTAAGCCAGTTCGCTGAGCTTTAAATTTCTTTCGGCAAGATCGGCGCTGGTCAGTGTGCAGCGGATCTTGTTATCATTGATTTTTTCTATTTTCATAACTCTCACGTCCTTAATTACTCTTTACTTATATAAATAGGGCTGCTTACGATATAGTATAACACATCACGGAAAGAAGTAAAGAACTTAAGATTTTTTTTACATTTCGCATAATTTTTTCAGAAATGAAGGGACAAACTTTATTTGTAATTCCCCCGGTTTGAAGTATAATAGGAGTTGGGGAAACCTTTGCTTCTGCCCGGAGGGTGCATACTCCGGCCGGAAGCAGGCACAGAAAAAACGGATCGGATAAGAAGGCGTCCCCGCGAAACATGATCATTGAAACTAAAAACAAAAGTATTTCATACGGATCGATGGGGCTTTCTTTTTTGTACGTCACAACTGCAAATAAGCCATGAAACAAACAATCGACAAAACTTTTTAAACAGATTTTCTGAAAAATACCCAATAGCAAAAAGCAACGATACGTTCGTTACTGTTCAATCAGCAGTGAAACACCTGCTGTTTCGCTGCGTAAGAACATGATTCAGGTGTGAGCAGCCCTCCTTTTGCGAAGCAAAACTTTAAATGAGGGCTGCGAATGTTACAGTTCGCTGGGAACCAGTGAACTGTAACGATACTTTCTGACTCGCATGCGGTTCCCTTGCGCATAACGGTTGCTATTGGGTATTTTTTTTGTTATAATGGGCGCAAGTGGGGAGATCTTCAGAGCGAAGAAAAGGGGAAAAGAACACATGAAGGAGCAACAGAAGAAAAAAGCAGCGCCGGTACTGGTCGTACTGATTCTGATCGTGCTAGTCGGTGCAGCAGGCATTGTTTCATTTTTGATAAACCGATATAAACCCGGAACCGAATACATGGCCGGGAACGAATATTTTAACCTGACAGACGAAAACAGCGTTGCGCTGATCCAGAACGGAGAACTTCTGGAAGAGCAGGCCGTCCTTATCGGAGGAGAGCCGTATGCGGCGTACACATATGTAGAATCCCAGCTGAACAGCTGCTTCTACTGGGATGAAGAAACAAAAGGAATCCTGCTTACAACGAGCGGCGGCGTGCAGACACTGCTTCCGGGCGATGCGGCCGTTGCCAAAACACCGGGCGGACAGCCTGCCGTACAGCAGGAGAGCGACGGAACGGTTTACATTTCGCTGGATGTCGTAAAAGAATACACAGATCTCGACTATGCATATTACAGCGATCCCAACCGTGTTGTAATCCGGAATGAATGGGACGGAGTGGAGCAGGCGACGGTACAGTCAGACACCGCGCAGGTGCGCCAGAAAGGCGGCATCAAGAGTCTGATTCTTGCGGATGTACAGAAGGGTGACACCCTGCTGTATCTGGAAAATCTGGACAACTGGTGCAAAGTCATGACGGCGGACGGCTATACCGGCTACATCCAGACAGAGGATATCTCCGAGCCGGAGGCCATCGAAGCGCGGACGGCAAAGAAAGATTCCTATGAAAGAATTACACGGGATCACAAAATCAATCTGGTCTGGCATCAGAGCACATCGACCGAGTCGAACGACGCGATGGCAGAGATGACAGCAGAAATGACCGGCGTGAACGTGATTTCACCGACCTGGTTTTCCGTGACAGACGAAACCGGTACGATTTCCAGCCTTGCGAGCGCCGATTACGTGAAACTGGCGCATGAAGCGGGACGGGAAGTCTGGGGATTGATTGATAACTTTAATGAAGCATTTGACGAAACAACCGATCTTGCCTACGCATCCGTGCGCAGTAGAATCATTGAGCAGCTGCTCGCCGAGGCAGCATCGTGCGGCATGGACGGCATCAACGTGGATTTCGAGAATCTGAAAGAGGCCGGAATCCCGCATTACCTGCAGTTTCTGCGGGAACTGACGAGCGCGGCGCATGCACAGAATCTTGTGGTGTCGGTCGATACGCCGGTACCGCAGGCTTACACGATGTATTATCAGCGCGGCGAGCAGGCAAGATTTGTGGACTATATGATTGTCATGGCCTATGACGAGCATTTCGCGGGAAGCGAGGAGGCAGGCTCTGTTTCATCCCTCCCGTTCGTACAGCAGGCCGTGGAGGAGATGACGCGGGTGATGCCTGCCGATCAGGTGATCTGCGGAATCCCGTTTTATACCCGTGTCTGGACGGAAAAGTTCGGACAGAGCGCCATTACCAGCGAGGTGCTGGGCATGGATGGCGCCAAAAACTATGCCAAAGAGAATCAGATGACAGAAACCTGGGATGCATCCCTTGGCCAGAATGTGGCAACGGTAGAAACTTCCGATGCCAGATACACGATCTGGATGGAGGATGAGCAGTCCATGGAGGAAAAACTGAAAGTGATCCAAAGTGCCGATCTCGCCGGAGTGGCAGAGTGGAAGCTCGGATTCGAGTGCGCAGACGTCTGGAGTCTGATTTCAAAATATATTGAAACAAACAGTTGACGAGGAGTCCGGGAAGGATAAGGGGAATGATAAAAGCCCGGGCACGAAGGAGGAGTATACATGTCAGAAAACAATCACGAAGAATTATTTAAAACAACGCTGATGGGCGGTTTCGATAAGGACGATGTTATGACGAAAGTGCAGAACCTGAAAGATCAGGCGTATGCCGCTCAGAAGAAACTGGAAGCGAAGATCGAGGAAAAAGAGCAGGAAATCGAGAAGCTGAACCGCAAGATCCGCGAGCGTGAGGATAAAATCGAGGAGCTCGAAAAAAACATTCATGAGAAATACCAGAGCTATATCGACAATTATGACAGCATCAGCGGCCTTGTGTTTGAGGCACAGGTGAAAGCGAAAAAACTGACACAGGAAACAGAGGAGAGCTGCAGAAAGCTAAAAGAAGAGACCGAGGAAGCCTGCCGCCGGAAAACCGAAGAAACGGACGAGTCCTGCCGCGAGAAAACGGAGGAAACGGATGAGGCGTGCTGCAAAAAGAGAGAGGAGACAAACGAGTCCTGCCGGAAACAGAGGGAGGAGACAAAGGAATCCTGTGCAAAGCAGCGCCGCGAGACGAAGGAACAGTGCGAATACATGGTAGAGAGCGCACGTCAGAAGGGCGAGGAACTGGCTGCTGTTTATGAAGAAAAACTGCAGGCCGAAGCAGAAGAAATCCAGAGCCATATGGACGCGGAACTGCAGAAAGCCAACACCAGATACCAGAAGATTTACGCCGAGATGGAAACCATGACAAGTGTACTCGAGAAGAACCGCAGAATTTTTGAGGAGACTTTTGCCGGCATCGAAAAAATGCGTGAGGAGATGAAACGTTCTGCGTCGGAAGTGGAAACCTTCATGAAAGATCCGGTAAAAAGTATCTTTCCCGGAGAGGCAAAAGAAACAGCCGCAGAGCCAGGCAGTGAAGATACCGCAGAAGAAGCAGAGGAAGAAGACGAAATCGTCGAAAATTCCGCAGTCATCGATTTCGAAAATGAGCCGGATTATCTCGATGATGACAACGACGAAGAAGAGGATGAAATCCCGAATCGCGCGCATGATGAAGAAGATGAGGAAGAGTAACCGGAAGCAATAAGAGTTGTAACCTGCCCCGCTGCTGCATAAAATGACCAAGAAAGGAAATTTGCAGCAGGGGGCTTTTCATTTGGAAAAAGGGAAAAAACTGGAATGGCTGATGGCGGTGATTCTGCTTTCGGCGGCGTATGTTCTGTCCCGCGAGGGCGCACGGCTGGTGGCAGCACAGAAGGCAGCCACAAAAGTAGTGGTGCTGGACAGCGGCCACGGCGGCGACGATCCCGGCAAAATCGGGGCAAACGGTGTCAAAGAAAAGGACATCAACCTTGCGATTGCCCGTCTGCTGAAAAAGAAGCTGGAAAAGCAGGGAATCCTTGTGGTGATGACGCGGGAAGGGGAGGATGATCTCTCCGATCCGGGAGCCGTGAATGCGAAAGTGCAGGATCTGCAGCGGCGCGTGCAGCTGATTCATGAAAAAAAGCCGGACTGTGTGATCAGCATTCACCAGAACAGCTACCCGGATGCGGCGGTCAAAGGGGCGCAGGTGTTTTATTATACGGATTCAAAAGAAGGCGAAAAACTGGCGCTCTGCATGCAGGCTGCACTGGTCGCGGGGCTCGATCCGGCGAATCACAGGAAAGCCAAGGGAAACAAAACGTATTACATGCTGAAGAAGACAGACGCAGTGCTGGTGATCTGCGAGTGCGGATTCCTCTCAAATCCGGAGGAGGAAGCGCTCCTGAACACAAAGGAGTACCAGAAAAAGGTGGCGGATGCACTGTGTGACGGCGTTTTAACGTATCTGGGAGAAAAGAAGAATGGCAAAGAGAAGACACAGACGAAGACGGAAGAGACCGCTGCGGGCGCTGCTTCCGCTTATGCTTGTCCTGCTGGCGGCTTATCTGGTATTCGGAGAATTTGATGAGAGCGATCCCGCGCAGAACGGAAGCGGAGCGGACAGCAGCACTGCTTCACAGACGGCAGACGAAAACAATGGTCTGTCAGAGAATGGCGCAACACAGTTTCAGGCGGAAAATACAGATGAGGAGGAGCTGGCGAAGCGGTATTATTACAGCCAGCTCGATGAAAACAGACAGATGATTTACCGCGAACTGGTGCAGGGAATCGCGGAACACCAGGAAACCATCATCACAAAAGGCGGCGATCCCGATGTGACGGCGGAGGTTTACGGATGGGTCTATATGGATTACCCGGAGTACTGCTGGATCAACGGAGCATCACATGTCACGGGATACGGCGAGCCGAAGAACTACTGCGAGGTAGTTCCGGAATACACGATTCCTGCGGAGGAGATCACAGGCCGCCAGACCCAGGTCAAAGGGGCGGGAAATGATTTCTTAAGTGATATCGACCGTTCGATGGATGACTATGGGAAGATCAAGGCTGTCTTTGAAAAATGTATCCGGCAGATTGATTATGTGAAAGATGCGCCGGAGAATCAGACACTCTACAGCGGACTTGTGAACGGACAGACGGTCTGCGCAGGCTATGCCAGAACGTTCCAGTATCTGATGAACCGCCTGGACATCCCGGTCATTTATGTGACGGGAACGACAGACACCGGCGAGGCGCACGGCTGGAATATCGTAAAGTGCGGAGACAATTATTACAACGTCGATGTAACCTGGGGCGATCCGGTATTCGCAGAGGGCGAGAGCGGCGAGTACAATCTGCCGGACGACCTGATCTACTACGATTTTCTCTGCGTTTCCGATGCGGAATTTTCGGACACGCATCAGGCGGATGCGAATCTGCCGCTCCCGGCGTGCAATGCAGATGACCTCGAGTATTACCGCCAGATCGGCCGGTACATGGATACATTTGATGCGACGCAGATTCTGTGGGAAATGGAGACGGATATTGAAGAGACAAAAGAGTATTCCGAATTTAAATTTGCCACCGATGATTTGATGGCACAGGTCATGGAAGCCCGACCGGAGCTTCTCGATAAGGCTTCCGGCTATCTTTGCAGCTATTACGGACTCGGGTCCGTAAAATATACATACAGCGAGGATACGGCGACAAGAAAGCTGATGGTATTCTGGCAATATAAAGGAGAACCGAGTGAATGACGGTTCTCCTTTAAAAATATCCGGAAACAAAATGTCGATCAGCTCGCGCTCGAGAAACTCGATGGTAATCAGGCACGAATAAGGGAGTTCGGAAACCTGGGAAACACTCACAAGATCCTGACGGACGGTGATGGAATGATCCGTGACATCGGTAACCTCTGCGACCCAGGCGGCATGCGGGATCGTCAGATGTTCCGCAATCGAAGGGCCGACCTGCGCGGTATCGCCGTCAGTTGTCTGACGTCCGCAGATAATCAGATCCGCGCTGCCGATCACCTGAATACCCTGCGCCGGCGTTAAGAATATCCCCCGTGGGGGCTTGTGAAAAAGGCCGATTTTTGGTAAAGTAAAGGGATATTTGAGCGGTTGGAAAACGGCCGCGCCGGGAAAGTTAAGAAAAAGAAGAAAGAAGCGGAAGATATGGAACAGGAATTATTACAGGAAATTGCCTCCTACTGGGGAACCCGTGCGGAGGGGTATTCTGAGGTCAATGAAAAAGAACTGGCGGGAAGCCAGAGAGAAGCGTGGCTGCATGTATTAGAGGAGCAGTTTCCAGAGAAAAAGAAAGAAGAGATGAAGATTCTCGATATCGGAACCGGCCCGGGATTCTTCCCGATGATTTTGTCGGAGGCAGGTTATACGGTGACGGCTGTTGACTACACGGAGGAGATGCTGGAAAAGGCGAAAGAGAATCTGGGAAAATATACGAAATACGGTCTGGAGCGCGTGACGCTGCAGCGGATGGATGCACAGAATCTGGAGTTTGCGGATGAGACCTTTGATGTTGTCATTTCCAGAAATCTGACCTGGAATCTGGAAAAGCCGGAGCAGGCATACCAAGAGTGGATGCGTGTCCTGAAACCGGGCGGCGTGTTGCTCAATTTTGATGCGAACTGGTACGGTTATCTCTATGACGAGGAGAAAAAAGAAGCGTACGAGGCAGACCGGAAGAAAGTGGAAGAGCAGCAGCTCGACGACCATTATCTGTGCACGGACATTGACCGCATGGAAAACATTGCGCGCCAGGTGCCGCTCTCTGCGATGGAACGGCCGGCGTGGGATACGAAGGTGCTCGAATCCCTCGGCGTTTGTTCCATTCAGACCGATTCCGAAATCTGGAAGCGCGTCTGGAGCGAGGAAGAGAGACTGAACTATGCATCGACACCGATGTTTCTGGTGCGCGCGGAAAAAAGCGCAGAGCAGTCCTTCCAGCTTGGTGATGTGACCGTCCGCCGCGGCGAAAAATATCAGGCGGCTTCCGAAGACGGTCTCTGGTATCCGGCGGCAAAACCGGGCGATATGGTAACAGAAGGTGGCCCTGTCGTTGCTTACGGAAGAATTGTGCGCGAGCCGGAGTACGACGACCGCAAAGAGCAGATTGTCCATTACTGGGAGAAGCGGAGCGAGAGCTTTTTAGAGCAGAGACGCTCCGAACTTGCGAACCCGATTGCGAAGCGCTGGATGAAAGAGATTGAAAAACAGATCCCGGCGGGAAGACGGTTAAAGATCCTTGATGTGGGCTGCGGAGCCGGATTTTTCTCGATCCTGCTGGCAAAAGAGGGCCACGAGGTCTTCGGCATCGACCTGACACCGGAGATGATTGAGAATGCAATCCAGCTTGCCGAAGAAGAGAATGCCGACTGCTGCTTCCAGGTCATGGACGCGGAAAATCCGATGTTTGCGGATGAAACGTTCGATGTTGTCATTTCCCGAAACCTGACGTGGACGCTGCCGAATGCGGAGCATGCTTACGGCGAGTGGATGCGTGTGCTGAAAACGGGCGGTGTGCTGCTGAACTTCGATGCCAATTACGGAAAAGAAGATGTTGCCGATACGAAGGGACTTCCGGAGGCGCATGCCCATTTCAAGGTTGGAAACGAGATGCTAGAAGAGTGCGAACGGATCAAATCACAGCTCCCGATCAGCCGCAAAAACCGGCCGGCGTACGATGTGGCGGTGCTGTGCGAAAACACAGAGGGAGAAATCCGCATTGATACGAGCCTTGGAAAACGCATTTATCTGGAAAAAGACGAGTTCTATAACCCGGCACCGATGTTTTCGATTTGTGCCGTGAAGCAGTAAAGGAGTATTTGTGAAAAAATATCTGTTAAAACGACTGCTTCGCCTGATTCCGGTATTCCTCGGCGTGACGATTCTCGCTTTTCTGCTGACGGGACTTTCCTCGGTCGATGCGGTGGATTTAAAAGAGAGCAGCAGCGGCGGCGTGATGTCGGAGGCGGAAAAAGAAGCGATGCGGGAGGAGCTGGGACTGAATGAGCCGAAAGCTGTCCAGTACCTGCAATGGCTGAAAAACGCCCTGCGCGGTGACTTCGGGGAGTCGTACGTTTCCGGCAAACCGGTGCTTGTAAGCTTCTGCGAAAAACTGCCCGCAACGATTGCACTTGCGGCGCTGGCGCTTGCCATGACGGTCTGTCTTTCGTTTCCGCTCGGTATCTTAAGTGCAAAATATCAGAATACATGGGCGGACCGCAGTATCAGCCTGTTCTGCTTTGCAGGTAATTCGTTTCCGGGGTTTTTCACTGCACTTCTTCTCTTGTATTTCTTTTCGCTGAAATGGAATCTTTTTCCGGTTCTCAGTATGGGAAAGGGATGGAAAAGCTGTGTGCTTCCGGCGGCGACGCTTGCGGTTTCGATGACGGCAAAATACACCCGTCAGGTGCGTTCTGCCGTGCTTGCAGAGCTGGAGCAGGAGTACGTGGCGGGTGCACGGGCACGTGGGTTAAGTGAAAACCGGATTCTGTTTGGAAATGTATTAAAATCCGTGCTGCTTCGGATGGTCACGCTGCTATTCTTATCCGCCGGTTCGCTGCTTGGAGGAACCGCCATCGTTGAGACGATTTTCATGTGGAATGGTGTCGGAAAAATGGCCGTGGATGCCGTTTCCATGCACGATATTCCCGTGATTCAGGCATATCTGGTGTGGATGGCGGCGATCTATCTGCTGCTGCATCTCATTGCTGATCTGATGATGGGTGCACTGGACCCGCGGGCGAAGCTGGAGGGAATGCGATGAAAAAAGAACAGAAAAGAAAGATCCTTTTTTATGGCATCCTCGCCGGTGCGCTGCTGTTGTTTGCCGCGTGTGCGGCCCATCTGGCACCGTACGATCCGTATGAGCAGAATCTGGAACTGTCCCTTCTTCCGCCGTCCGCGGCGCACTGGATGGGGACGGACCGCTATGGAAGAGATCTGTTTTCAAGGATTCTCTCCGGCGCGCGGGTCAGCATTTTTTCAGCACTTCTTGTCGTTGCGGCAAGCGCTCTGATCGGAACACTCGCCGGAATTTTCAGCGGCTGGCTGGAAGGTAAAACGGATACGGTTCTGATGCAGATCTCCGATATTTTTTTGGCCTTTCCGGGTATGGTATTTGCAATCGCATTTTCCGGCGTTCTGCAGAGCGGCATGACGGGAGCCGTTGTGTCGCTGATCCTTGTTTCCTGGCCGAAATATGCACGGCTTGCACGGAACCGTGTGCTGGCATTGAAACACATGCCGTTCATCGCGGCGGCGCGCCTTACAGGAAACGGAACATGGAAGATGATCAGACGCCATATTCTGCCGAATCTTGCGGGGCAGACGATTGTCACAGCGGTGCTTGATATCGGAACGATGATGCTGGAAATCGCGGGTCTGTCCTTCCTCGGCCTTGGTGCGGAAGCGCCGTCGGCGGAGTGGGGAGCGATGATGAGCAACGGAAGAAGTATGCTGCAGACCGCGCCCTGGGTCATTCTGGCGCCGGGACTGGCGATTTTTCTGACCGTTCTTGTCTGCAATCTGCTTGGTGAGGCGGTACGGAAAACGGTGGATCAGGGATAAGGGGCAAACGAAAATGGAAACAAAGGGAGCAAAAACATGAGCGAAAAACTGCTGGAAATCAGCGGCCTTTCTGTCTGTTATGAGGGGGAGCAAATTTTAAATAACATCTGTTTTTCCGTCGAAAAAGGAGAAACCGTCGGCATCGCCGGGGAGTCGGGCAGTGGAAAAAGTACCTTGCTGCGAGCGATCCTGCGGCTGATGGGAAAGAATAGCTCCATCACCGGCGGGCAGATCACATTTCGCGGAGAGGAGCTGACGGGCATGTCCGAAAAGAAGCTGCGGAGTCTGTGCGGTTCAGAAATTGGTATGATTTTCCAGAATACAGGGGCATCACTCTGTCCGACCCGGAAAATCGGAGCACAGATCTGTGAAAGCGTGCGCGCCCATGAGAAACGCTGCGGATTCATCACCCCGATTTCTGGGGGAATGTCTGGCAGAAAAAGCCGCAGAGAAATCAAAGATATGACGCTCCAGCGATTTGCGGATATGGGGCTTTCGGATGGCGAGACGATCTGGAACAGCTATCCATCGTCGCTCTCCGGCGGCATGAACCAGCGCGTCGGGATTGCGCTCGCAATGCTGCTGCATCCGTCGCTTCTTCTGGCGGACGAGCCGACGAGTGCACTCGATGTGGTTTCGCAGGCGCAGGTGCTGCGGGAGCTTCAGGCGTTGCAGCAGAAAGAGCAGACGGGGATGGTGCTGGTGACGCACAATCTTGCGGTTCTCGAGCAGATGGCAGACCGGGTTGCTGTTTTGAAGGATGGAAACATCGTGGAGCAGGGGGAGACAAGGACGGTTTTCGATCACCCAAAGGACGAATATACAAAAAATCTCCTTGCGGCTGTGCCGGGAAGAGGGAAGAACGATGCATAATCATAACATGCTGGAAGTAAACAACTTAAGCAAAAACTTTGCTGGAACCGGCCGGGAAACGGAATTTGCCGCCGTGGACGGCATCAGCTTCACACTGGATGCGGGGGAATGTCTTGGCCTGATCGGTGAGAGCGGATGCGGAAAAAGCACGACGGCCCGTCTGATCACCGGATTGGTCCAGGCGGATGCAGGCAGCGTTCTGTTGGAAGGCGAGGAAATCCTCGGAAGAAAAGGCAGGCGGCAGCGCGAAGTTTACCGGAAAATACAGATGGTCTTCCAGACCCCGCAGGATTCCTTCGATCCAATGCAGACGCTCGAAACCGGGATTCTGGAAGCTTTTCGGAATCAGGGAATGAGCCGGAAAGAAGCCTGTCTTCGTCTGCCGGAACTGCTGGAAAAAGTGGAGCTTGCCCCGGAAACGGCGAAACGTTATCCCCGCGAGACGAGCGGCGGAGAGTGCCAGAGAGCCGCAATTGCGCGGGCTCTTGCTGTGCAGCCGTCTCTTCTGATCTGCGACGAGGCAACGAGTGCGCTCGATGCGGCGGTACAGGCGCAGATCGTTCAACTGCTGAAAAAACTGCAGCGGGAAGAAGGACTTGCGATGCTGTGGATCGGCCACGACCTTGCGCTGGTGCGGGAACTCTGCAGCCGTGTGATTGTCATGCGGCAGGGAAAAATCGTGGAGCAGGGGGAGACGCGGGAGGTATTGGAGTACCCGAAAGAGGAATACACGAAACTGTTGATGGAGTATAGTCTGTGAGAAAACTGTTGAAACAGAAAATTAGACAGCGGAAATGGTGGTGCCATTTGCGAAAACAGGAGAAGTACAGAATGCAGAGAAAGAACGGCAGAAGGAAAAAAATTGCATATGTTTTGTGCGGCATTCTGGCGGTGGTACTGTTTTCCGGTTGTCAGAGCACAGCGGCAGATGGTACAGATGAAAAAGTTTTCGTATACGGCGACACGACATTCAACGCCGAAAACGACGAGTCCGATGTCAACCCGCACAACGGCTATTCCGGCTGGGCGTGTATCCGCTATGGGATCGGTGAGACGCTGTTTCATTATTCCGATTCTATGGAGATCGAGCCATGGCTGGCAGAAAGCTATGAGCTTGTGGACGATACAACATGGCGGATTACACTGCATGAAGGCATCTCCTTTACAAGTGGGCGCACTCTCGACGCGGAGGCGGTCAAAGAATGTCTCGAGGATCTGATCGCAGTACATGACCGTGCACGCGGGGATCTGAAAATTGAGAGCATCGAGGCAGACGGCCTGATCGTAACGATTCACACCGAACAGCCTGTCCCGGCGCTTCTGAATTATCTGTCTGACCCATATGGATGCATCATTGATATGCAGGCAGGTGTGACGGATGACGGCAATGTCGCCGGAACCGGCCCGTACCGCGCAGTACAGGTGGAGACGGATCAGGGACTGACGCTCGTGAAAAATGACAATTACTGGAACGGAACGCCAAAGCTCGACCGGATCGAAGTAAAAACGATCCGCGACGGCGATACGATGACGATGGCGTTACAGTCAGGCGAGCTCGACGCGGCGTACGGCCTGCCATATTCCAATCTGATCCTGTTCCGCGATGAACCATACACGATTTCTTCGGCGGATACGTCGCGTACCTTCTTCGGACAGTTCAACGGATCATCCGAGGTGCTGCAGGACGACCGCGTGCGCGAGGCAGTCATCGGAGCGATCGACCGGGAGGGCTTTGTGAATACGCTGATGGAAGGAAACGGAAGCGTGGCGGAAGGCCCGTTCCCCTCTTACTTTGCATTCGGCGACAGCAAAGTGCAGGAAGAGTCCTATGATCTTGAGTATTCCAGAGAACTGCTGGCTGAAGCAGGCTGGACCGATGAGGACGGCGACGGCTACGTGGAAAAAGACGGAAAACGCCTGACCATCTGCTGGCTCACGTATCCGAGCCGCCAGGAACTGCCGCTTCTCGCGGAGAGTGCACAGGCATCGCTGAAGAAAATCGGAATCGAAGTACAGATCCAGTGCACGGCAAATCATCTGGAACTGCTGAAAAAAGGAAACTGGGATGTTTATGTCAGCGCATTTGTCAGCGCACCGACGGGCGATCCCGAGTATTTCTTTACAACGCACTGCCTGCAGGATTCCTCTAAGAACCGCGGCGGTTATTACAGTGAGACACTCGAGATGCTGGAGCAGCAGTTAAGCGGCGAGTTTGATACCGAAAAACGAACCGAACTAGCCATCGAGATGACGCAGACGCTGCTGGATGACCACATGTTTTTCTTCACATCACACCTCAAAATGTCGATGGTATCCGGCGAGGGCGTGACGGGGCTTACGGCGCATCCGTGTGATTATTATGAAATTACAGTCAATTTGGACAAAAACAAATGATTATTTGGAAAAAGAGCAGAAAATGTGGATTTTCTGCTCTTTTTGCGCTATGATAGGAAAAGAACGGCACTGCGACGGTGCCAGAGAAGAGAAAAGGAGAAGTTACGATGCGGAAAGAAGAATTAAGAACATATATTGAAAACCACGAATCCGAAATGATCGAAGACCTGAAAAGCCTGATCCGGATTCCAAGCGAAAAACAGGCGGTAGAGCCAGGCAAACCATTCGGCGCACCGGCGGCAGAAGCACTGGCGCAGGGAATCGAAATTCTGGAAAAATACGGCTTTGCCGTAACCAACTACGACAACTACGCGATTGCAGCTGACTTTAATCAGGAAGAAAAGGGCCTTGATATTCTCGCCCATCTCGATGTCGTACCGGCAGGCGAAGGCTGGCAGGAGACCGATCCATTCACCCCGCTCATCAAAGAAGGAAAAATGTTCGGCCGCGGAACCGCAGACGACAAAGGACCGGCGATCGCAGCTATCTACGCAATGCGCGCTGTCAAAGAACTCGGTTACCCATTAAAGAAAAATGTCCGTCTTGTCCTCGGTTCCGACGAGGAGTGTGGAAGCTCTGACCTCGAATATTATTATAAGAAAGAAGTGGAAGCACCATGCACCTTCTCACCGGATGCCGAATTCCCGGTCATCAACATTGAAAAAGGCGGCATGCGCGGCCACTTCGAAAAAACATCCGATGCCGGAACGACAGGCGTGCGCCTCGTATCCTTACAGGCCGGCACCAAACTGAACGTTGTACCAGGCAAAGCATATGCAGAGCTTGCCGGCATGGCAAAAGAAGACCTGAAAACCTGCGCTGACGAGACTGAGCAGAAGACCGGCGTTTCCTTCGTTCTGGAAGACACCGAAAACGGCAATATAAAAATCACCGCCTGCGGTGCCTTTGCCCACGCATCCACCCCGGAAATGGGTAACAACGCACTGACCGCACTGCTGCAGCTTCTCGCATCCGTTGGAATGGAAGAGAGTGAACTGAAAAACGACATCAGTTTCCTTGCAAAAGTTTACCCGCACGGCGACGGCAAAGGCGCAGGCCTCGGTGTCGCCATGTCAGATGAAGAGTCCGGCGAGCTCACCTTAAGCCTCGACCTCATGAACTACGACGGCAAAACCCTGACCGGTTCCTACGACTGCCGCGCCCCGATCTGCGCGACAAAAGAAAACCTGTACGATACCGCCGGGCAGAACATGAAAAAAGGCGGCTTCTCCATGGAAGGCAGCGGAATGTTCCCACCACACCACGTCCCGGCCGACAGCCCGTTTGTCCAGACCCTGCTGCAGTGCTACACGGATGTCACTGGAAAACCAGGCAAACCATTTGCGATCGGCGGCGGAACGTATGTGCATCATCTGAAAAACGGTGTTGCGTTTGGATGCGCAGACCTTGAAGTCGACAACCGTATGCACGGAGCAGACGAGTTCGTGGAAATCGAATGCCTGAAAGAATGCGTTGTGATCTTCGCGGAGGCGATTCTGCGGATCTGCGGGGAATAAATAATTGAAAAATAAAAGATAAAAAAGATCTTCAGCCAAACCGATAGATTCTGAAAAGAACAAGGTTTGCCTGAAGATTTTTTATGGCTCTGAATTGTTACAAATTTTCTCAGAACCGCAGTTCCCTGCACCGGTTCAGGCATGCAAAGATTTCCTGCCGTCTCGGCCGTGCCAGATCGCCTGGCCTTCCCGGGGCGAGAAGAGAAGCAAGACCTTTTTCATCCATCTGTTTTTCCAGCAGATCCACCACCTGCACCAGTGTTTTCTTACCGTCCATCTTGTGCTCCGCTGCTTCTAAAAGAAGCGCAGCCAGCCCGTTCAGCTGTTCACTGTCCGTGAGCTGTTCCACGGCGCGCAGATCCGTCAGAGATTTGTTGATGAGGATGGATTCCCGTCCCAGCACTTTGACTTTCGTGCGGTCACTTCCCGTCAGGCCTTTACCCGGCTGCGGGCAGCGATGGAAGGCTGGAACGGAAAAGGGGCGCACGGAGGCAGTAAACGGCGGAAATTCTGCGGCTGTGGTTTTCGCGCGATCCGTAATGTCATAAGGAACGTATTCTTTCATCTGAATGACAGTGTCTGCCACGTGGAAGTAAGAACCGGAGCTTCCGGCAACGAGAATCGACGAGATGCCGATCTTCTCATACAGATCCCGCACGCGGCTGATAAACGGTGTGATCGGTTCCTCGCTGTCGGCAACGACGCGCTGCATCAGCTCATCGCGCACCATAAAGTTGGTGGCGGACGTGTCCTCGTCGATCAGAAAGAGGCTCGTGCCGGATTCGATGCCCTCGATCACGTTGGCGGCCTGTGAGGTGCTTCCGCTGGCATCTGCAGTCGAAAATGAGGTGGTGTCGCTCTTTCCGGGAAGATCGTGGATAAAGAGGGAGATATCGACGTTGCGGATGCTTCTGGAGTCCTCGGAGCGGAGCTTTCCGGCACTTGCATCGGTGATGACATATTCACGGCCGTCCCCGGCGATGTGGTTGTATACGCCGCGCTCAAGCGCCTGCAGCAGGGTGGATTTTCCGTGGAAGCCTCCGCCTACGATCAGTGTGACACCGAGTGGAATTCCCATGCCGGAAACAGGTCCGCGGTTCGGAAGATCAAGGGTAATGCGTAAGGATTCCGGTGAGGTAAACGGAACGGCGTGATTCATCGGCAGATCGGAAACACCGGTCTCGCGCGGGAGAATGGAGCCGTCGGCGATGAAGGCAGTAAGCCCTTTTTCTTTTAATGCGGAACGGATCGCCTGCTGATCCTCACAGAGATAGGCGACATTGGCACATGCTTTTGGATCCAGAGCACGGTAGAACAGTGATTTTTCTACGCAGCCGGGAAGAAAGTCGAAAAGAATGCGGATCAGCTCCTGCGAGGCGATGGTGCGGCCGTTAGCCGGAAAGCCGATTTCCATGTTGACGATAAGACTGCCGTCGGAAGGATTCAGAACACAGGCAGTACGCTCAAGAATTTCCTGCCCGCAGCGGCTTATCCCAAGCAGACCACTTTTGCCGGAGCCCTTTGCGCGGAACGAATACGGTGCGATAGCGCGCGCAAACTGGCGCAGCAGGTAATCCTGGAGGGCGACGCGCTTTTCATACGTATCATAGAGTGATGCCGGGAAAGCGGCAGTTCTTCCATTCACATGAACGCTGACGCGCGATGGAGCGGCGAACGGATCGCCCTGCACGTGGTCGATGGAGAGTGTGTAGCGCGGAAATTGATAGGCACCGCGGGTAGATTTATAGGCGGGATAGCTTTTGTGATTGATACTGAATAAAAGCTGTTTCAGGTCATTTGCAGATTGCATGAAAAAAACTCCTTTCAAAATAAAAAGGTGAGGCTGCCGTACAGAGCGTGTCTGAGAAAGGCTTTTCGCAAGCTGCGAGTTCCGGTTTGCGGAAATGATTTTTCAGACACGCGCTGGACGACAGCCTCATCCAAAAAGCTTTAACGTCTGGAAACACTCTGGCGCTTCACCAGCTTGGTTGCCATGCACATTTTCAGACATTCGCGTTTCGGATCGGCCACGCGGTCAAGCAGGCGCTGGACGGCAGTGGCGCCAAGCTCGCGTTTTCTGACCTTCATGGTGGAAAGCGGCGGAACCATCATATCGCACATCGGAACGTCATCAAAGCCGATGATGGAGACATCCTCCGGGATGCGGTAGCCGTTTTCACGCAGTGCACGCATGGCGGCCGCCGCGATGATGTCATTATCGGCAAAGTAGGCATCCGCGATCGGAGCTTTCGATTCGAGAAGGCGCAGCATGTCGCGGTAGCCTTCGTCCGAGGTCGGGGAAACCAGGTGAACATATGGATGCGAGGTGCTGATGCCGTTTGCACGGAGCGCTTTGTAGTAGCCGTCGGCGCGTTCGGAGAAGTTGCTGATGTCGAGGCTCGAGTGAAAGTAGCCCACGTTTTTGTGTCCGCACTGAATCAGATAATTCGTGGCGTTGAACGCCCCCTGAATGTTGTTGATCAGAACGCAGTCGTAATCGAGCTCATCGTAATAGCAGTCCACGACAACGATCGGAACAGAAAAATCGCGGAACTTGCGGAAATCGGACGGAGCCATTTCGGTTGCAAGAAGAAGAATGCCCTCACAGTCCACAGCGCGGAGTGCATCGAGCTGGCTGTCAATATCCATGGTCTCATAAAAATAGGAGATATGAAGCGCACAGCCCTGGCGGGTGCATTCGGTGGAGATTCCTTCGGTCAGCTGGGAGAAAAACGGCGTGTCGGCAGCGACCTTTCCGTGCTTTTTATAATTGACCAGCTGAATAATGCGGGAGGAAGCGCCGGAGGCTTCAGTTTTTTTCGGCGCATAGCCATACTCGGCTGCGGTTTTTAAAACCAGCTCTCTTGTGGCATCGCTGATGCCGGGTTTGTTATTGAAAACCATAGAAACCGTGGCAGGCGATACGTTGATCAGCTTTGCCAGTTCTTTCGCAGAAATATTCATAAGAGTTCAGCTCCTGTTCGATAAAATCAGCCCGCATGGTGCTTTCGTTTGTTTTGTGCATGCGGGATGTTGAAATTTATTTCAGTATTTATCTGAAAAATATTAAACTTATGCATTGATTTTAATATGAATTAAAAAAGAAGTCAACTTCTGAACTGTAAAAAAATGAAATATGAAGAAATGCATAAAAACAGCCATTCTTTTTTGTATAAATTACTAAAAAAGATTTAATAAAGCTGAATAGATGTTGACAAGTTCAAAAGAATTTAGTAATATAAGAGCCATAAAGAACAGGGAAATTCAAGACATAATTTAGCAGAGTTTAAAGAAAATTAAGTGGAGGAAATGAATATGAAATCAATTAAGATCGGATTTGCACCTACGAGAAGAAGCATTTTCAGTGCCCCGGATGCCGTAAAATACGCCAACCTGACGAGAGAGCGTTTAAAAGAGCTCGGCGTTGAATTTGTCGATATCACAGACATCAATGAGGAGGGTCTGTTTTACGATGAGGCGGACCGTGAGAAAATCCAGGAGAAATTCCGCCGTGAAAACGTAAAGGGAATTTTCTTCCCGCACGGAAACTTCGGAACGGAATATGTCTGTGCAAGACTGGCAAAGGAAATGGGGCTTCCGGTACTCCTCTGGGGACCGCGCGATGAGAGACCGGATGAGAACGGTGTGCGTCTCCGCGACAGCCAGTGCGGCCTGTTTGCAACTGGAAAAGTGCTGCGCCGTTTTGGTGTTCCGTTCACCTACATGACGAACTGCCGTCTGACCGATCCGGAATTTGAGCGCGGCATCAAGGATTTCCTTGCTGTATGTAATGTGGTAGATACCTTCCGCCACACCAGAATCCTTCAGATCGGACCGCGTCCGTTCGATTTCTGGTCCACCATGTGCAACGAGGGCGAGCTGCTGGAAAAATTCAACATTCAGCTTTCCCCGATTCCGCTTCCGGAACTGACTGCGGAGATGAAAAAAGTAAAAGCAGAGGGCAGCGAGGTGGAAAAAGTCGTTGCTTACTGCGACACCAATATGTGTGTAAAGATCAAACCGGAAGAGCTGGAAAATGTAGCAGCTCTGAAGGTTGCGATGAAGAATCTGGCTGCAAAATATTCCTGCAATGCTATCGCGATCCAGTGCTGGAACGCACTGCAGGGTGAGATTGGCATCATGCCGTGTGCGGCAAACTCTCTGCTGAACGAAGAGGGAATTCCGGTTGTCTGTGAGACGGATATCCATGGAGCCATCACGGCGCTGATGGTAGAGGCTGCCGGCCTGAACGATAAGAGAAGCTTCTTTGCAGACTGGACGGTACGCCACCCGGACAACGAGAACGGCGAGCTGCTGCAGCACTGCGGACCGTGGCCAATCTCGGTAGCACAGGAAAAACCGACCATCGGTTATCCTCTGGCATTCAGTCATCCGGGAGCTGTAGAGGCACAGGCAAAATTAGGCGAAATGACACTGGCGCGTTTTGACGGAGACAACGGAGAGTACTCCCTGCTGCTTGGAAATGCAAAAGGTGTCAAGGGACCTTATACGAAGGGAACCTACGTATGGGTTGAGGTACAGAACCTGAAACGCCTCGAGGCAAAAATCGTGGAAGGACCGTACATCCACCACTGTGTCGGTATCCACGAGAACGTTGTGCCGGTTCTGTATGAAGCATGCAAATACATCGGTATTGCCCCGGATTTATATGATCCGATCGAGGAAGATGTCAAAGCATATTTAAGAGGAGAATGAAAATCATGAGTGAATACAAGGAATTGAGTTGTCTGGCGTATGATCTTCGGAAGAAAGTAGTGGAAATGGTAGTTTCCGGCAAGGGCGGCCACATCGGCGGTGACATGAGTGTCATTGATGTGCTTGTAGCGCTGTATTTTAAAGAGATGAACATCAGCCCTGAGAATGTGGACGACCCGGACCGCGACCGTTTTGTAATGAGTAAAGGTCATTCCGTTGAGGCATATTATGCAGTACTTGCGGCAAAGGGATTCTTCCCGATGGAAGAGGTCATCGAAAAATTCTCCAAATTCGGCAGTCCGTACATCGGCCATCCGAACAATAAACTGCCGGGCATCGAGATGAATTCCGGTTCTCTCGGCCACGGACTTCCGGTCTGCGTGGGAATGGCGCTGGCAGGAAAAATGGATAAAAAAGATTACCGTGTCTACACCGTTATGGGTGACGGCGAGCTGGCAGAAGGCTCTGTCTGGGAGGGCGCAATGTCCGCAGGAAACTACAAGCTGGACAACCTCTGTGCGATCGTAGACCGCAACCGTCTGCAGATCTCCGGAAATACCGAGGATGTCATGAAACAGGACAGCCAGGAGGAGAGATGGGCAGCGTTCGGATGGAATGTTCTTTCCGTACCGGGCAACGATATGGACGCGCTCGTTCATGCGTTTGAGCTGGCGAAACACTGTAAGGGAAAACCGACGGTTATTATTGCAAATACAACGAAGGGCTGTGGTTCTTCCGTGATGGAAAATAAGGCGGAGTGGCATCATAAAGTGCCGACACCGGAGGAAGTAGAACAGATCATGAAGGATCTGGATGAGAGAAAGGAGGCACTGTCATGAATAAGATTCCAAACAGACAGGCCATTTGCGAGGTTTTAATGAAACATGCCGAGACGGATAAAGATATCGTAGTGCTCTGCAGCGATTCCAGGGGAAGTGCTTCCCTGACACCGTTTGCAAATGCGTATCCGGAGCAGTTTGTGGAGATGGGTATCGCGGAGCAGGATCTGGTCAGCGTTTCTGCCGGTCTTGCAAAATGCGGCAAGAAAGCATTTGCGGCATCTCCGGCGTGCTTCCTTTCTACAAGAAGCTATGAGCAGGCGAAGATTGACTGTGCATACTCCAACACCAATGTAAAGCTGATCGGTATCAGCGGCGGTGTGAGCTACGGCGCACTCGGCATGAGCCATCATTCTGCACAGGACATCGCAGCAATGGCAGCTATTCCGAACATGCGCGTTTATCTGCCGAGCGACCGCTTCCAGACAGCAAAACTGGTTGAGGCGCTCCTTACCGATGAAAAACCGGCTTATATCCGAGTGGGAAGAAATGCCGTTGCGGATATTTACAGCGAAGAAAATACCCCGTTTGAGATGGATAAGGCAACGGCTCTCTCGGAAGGCACCGATGTTTTACTGGTAGCCTGCGGTGAGATGGTCCGCCCGGCGCTCGATGCAGCTGCTATGCTGAAAGAAGAGGGAATCAGCGCAGGACTGCTCGATATGTACTGTGTGAAACCGCTGGACAAAGAGGGCCTGGTAGAGGCTGCAAAGAAGGCAAAAGTTGTCATTTCGATCGAAGAGCACGCTCCATTCGGCGGTCTTGGATCGATGGTGAGCCAGGTGGTCGGTGCGGAGTGCCCGCGCAAAGTCGTTTCTATGTCTCTGCCGGATGCGCCGGTGATCACGGGAACTTCCAAAGAAGTCTTTGACTATTATGGACTGAATGCCGAGGGCATTGCAAAAAAAGCGAAAGAATTACTGGCTTAACCAGAAATGGAATCAGCGGTGAATGTGATAGCCCGCAGGGAACTGTAAACTGCCGCAGGTCTGCGTATGCCATGTTCCTGCGTGCCCGGGCGGAAGAAAATCCGGGAACGCAGGAACTTTTTCTATATAATCAGGAACAAATCGTTCTGCGGAAGATGTTGGAATGTGTGGTAATCGCCAAAGATCTTACCTGTATGGGCAGGGTGAACGCTGCGATAATAAACAATGACGCATGGTGTGTTGAAAAACAGGGTGTATTCAGCGTTATTCGAGAAGGGGATCTGGATATTTATAAAATTTTAGGAACGGAGCTGGAAAAATGGAGAAAAGGTATATCATCGGGATTGACCAGAGCACGCAGGGAACGAAAGCGCTGCTCTTTGATGGGGAGGGACATTTACTCCGCCGTACCGACCTGCCGCACCGGCAGATCGTCAATGAAAAGGGATGGGTGTCCCATGATCTGAATGAGATTTACCGAAATACAGTACAGACGGTAAAAACGCTGGTGGCAGAGTCCGGTGTTGCACCGGAAACAATCGCCGGAATCGGCATCAGCAATCAGCGTGAGACGACGGCGATCTGGGATAAGGCGACCGGGGAACCACTGGAAGAGGCCATTGTATGGCAATGCGGCCGCGCAAGCGGGATTGCGCAGGAGATTGCGGAGCAGGGGCACGCAGAGGAGATCCGCGAGGCGACGGGTCTGCAGCTTTCGGCTTATTTTCCTGCTGCAAAGATGGCGTGGCTGCTTCGAAACGGCGGAGAAGAAAGACAGAAACGTGCTGCAGACGGGGAGCTCTGCCTGGGTACGATTGACAGCTGGCTGGTTTACAAGCTGACGGGGGATCATGCATTTAAGACGGATTTTTCAAATGCGTCGAGAACGCAGTTGTTTAATCTGAAAACACTGGCGTGGGATGAGAAGATCTGCGAGATGTTCGGGATTCCGGCCTGTGCGCTGGCCAGGGTGTGTGATTCCGATGCGGTGTATGGAACCACGACGCTGGAAGGATTGTTTTGCGAGCCGGTTCCGATCTGTGGTGTATTAGGTGACTCGCATGCGGCGCTGTTCGGACAGGGCTGTTTAAAACCGGGGATGATCAAGGCAACTTACGGAACGGGTTCTTCGCTGATGATGAACATTGGAGACAAGCCGATTCAGAGCAGCCACGGCGTTGTGACATCTCTTGCGTGGGGAAGAGGCGGCAAGGCAGACTATGTGCTGGAGGGCAATCTGAACTACACCGGAGCTGTGATTACCTGGCTGAAGGATGATCTGAAGCTGATTTCTTCGGCAAAAGAGACGGAAGGACTGGCAAGGGAGGCAAATCCGGCGGACCGCACCTATCTGGTTCCGGCGTTTACCGGGCTTGGGGCGCCGTACTGGGACGAGAAAGCAACGGCATCGATCAGCGGAATTACCCGCACCACAGGAAAAGCTGAGGTGGTAAAAGCGGCACTCGATTGCATTGCCTACCAGATCACCGACCTTGTCCGTGCGATGGAGCAGGATACCGGCATGCGGATCGAGGAACTCCGTGTAGACGGCGGCCCGACACGAAACGGATATCTGATGCAGTTCCAGAGTGATATTACGAATAAACGCGTGAATATTCCGGATGCGGAGGAGCTTTCCGGCATCGGGGCGGCTTATATGGCGGGTATTTCGGCTGGGGTCTACGATCTGGAAAAACTCGCGGGAAATATGAAACGAAGTGTGTATGAACCGAAGATGGACGATGAAATCCGGGAGAAAAAATATGCCGGATGGAAAAAGGCTGTCGACGGGGTATTAAGTAAATAGGGGACGCGGGCATTACTGTGCACTCGGCAAATACGCGTTTATGATAAGAAAACGAAGACGCATACGTGCGTGATTGAGAAATTTGAAAAATAAAATAATCTACAAACAAAAAGGAACGATTTGGATAGAACGTTCCTTTTTTGCATATAGAGAATAAATTGTACAGAAATAAAAGGCGCTGTATAAACAGCGCGTAATGCTGATAGAATGCGAGAAAACAGCAAGAAAAAGAGGATTAAACTTGTAGTTCAATGAAGAAAAAAATAGATGTGGTATAGTATCAAGAAAAAGGGATTTCGCATGAAGGAAATTTCAATAGAAGATGTATTAGAGCGTGTCTGAAAAATCATTTCCGCAAACTGGGACTCGCAGCTTGCGAAAAGCCTTTTTCAGACACGCTCTAGAGTGTACATTATGCAAAAAAAGGAGGGACAAGAGTTTGTCCGGTAAAAAACAGGAAGTATGGTAAGATAAGCTGGTAATGGAGAACGTATGCAGATTCGTATGGATGAAAAAGGGAGGATTCTGTTTATGGCTACTTACGTTATTTCTGATATTCACGGTGAGTATGAGAGATTCATGGAGCTGCTGGAAGAAATCGAGTTGAAAGATACAGATACGCTCTATGTTCTGGGTGATGTTTTAGACCGGGGTGAGCATCCGATTAAGGTGATATTGAAACTGATGGAAATGCCGAATGCGTTCTGTATCGTGGGGAACCATGAGGTGATGGCGCTGGAATGTCTGCGGTTTCTCTGTCAGGAAATCACAGATCTTGCCATCGAGGAAGTGGATGCTGAACTGCTGGACAATCTTGTTCTCTGGAAGTATAACGGCGGTGATGCTACGATCCGGGAATTTCGGGCGCTGGATCCCGAGATGCGGGAGGAAGTACTGAATTTTCTGGAGGATTTCAGTCTGTATGAGGAGCTTACAGTGGGAGAAAAACAGTATCTGCTGGTGCATGGAGGGCTGGGTGGATTCACACCGGAAAAGAGGATCGAGGAATATTCCCTGCACGATCTTGTATGGGCCAGACCAGATTATCAGAAGGAATACTTTGCGGATACAAATCTGGTAACAGGACATACACCGACGCAGACGATTCCGGAAAATGATAATCCCGGGTATATTTATAAAAAATATCACCACATCGCCATCGACTGCGGCGCATGCTTCCCGGGAGGGAGGCTGGCGGCAATCTGTCTGGAAACGGGGGAAGAGTTTTACAGTTCGGACAACAATGGGTGAAAGATTTTAGACGTTCCATGATGCCAGTATCAGAAGACCGAAATCCGGAACCAGCAGAACAAGCGGGAAGCTTTTTGAAACAGGATATGCCAAAACACAAGCAGGAAAGCCGTTTTGGAAAAAATGAGCGGATTACGGAAGCTTTGATGATTACAGGAACAGACACGAAAGCTGCGAAAGAAAAGGAGATTTTGGATGCACTATATTATTACTGATATACATAACGACAGCTGGCGGTTCATGAAATTGCTGGAAAAAATGGATCTCAAAGAGGACGATCACCTGTATCTGCTTGGTGATTTGTTTGACCGCTGCATGGATCATCCAGACCCGGCGGGCGTGTATTTTCAGGTATTGAAGCTGGGGAAAAAATGTACTGTGATCCGCGGCAACCACGATCATTGGCTTGCCAATTACATTTTCCGCTATTACGGGATGGATGAGAGAGACCGCGCCCTCCTGCAGCCGTATCCGTACAATTCCTTCCATCTTTTACAGGAACGCCTGACGGAAGTTGATTTAAAGCAGCTCGCAGAGCGCATCCTTTCCTGGCCGGTACAGGTGGAAATCGAGGTAGACAGTCAGCCGTATCTGCTTGCCCATGCCTGTACGGCAGAACCGGGAAAATGGAAACTGGACAACTATTATCTGATGGGGGATTTGTGGTACAAGGTTTTTCTTCATGAGGGAGTGCATGGATATATTTCCGTTTGCGGCCATCAGAATATGGGAAATGGATCCATCTGGAAAAATAGAAAAGGAAACGTCTATCTGTGTGATTGTGGCTGCGGCTTTGAGAATGGAAGACTGGGATGCCTTTGCCTGGAAACGAAAGAAACTTTCTATGTATAAACAAACAGAGGAAAAGCAATGAAGCGATATATGATGTCGGATATTCACGGATTTCTGGAGGCGTTCGAGGCAGCTCTGAAAAAGACAGACCTTTCGGGGAAGAACCAGCTGATTCTGCTGGGCGATTACATAGATTATGGGCCAGATGGCCGGGCGGTGCTGGAAAAAGTCAGGGCATTGCAGGAAAAATATGGTTCGGAAAAAGTCATTGCCCTGATGGGAAACCATGAAAAAGCACTGCTGGACTGGCTGGAAGAATATGCGGATGTCAACCGGCATATCGGCAGTGTGGAGCAATATCGCAGCCGGGAATGGCTGGCATCGGATGCAGATGGAGATTATGAAACACTGCACAGCTTTCTGAAAGAAGAACATTTTCGAGAATTTCTGGAAAAAGAAGTACACCTCTCAGAGGATTCCAGAAATGCAGAAGCAGTACGGCTGATGTTCGAAGATGCGGGGGATCTGATCACCTGGATGCGCCATTTTCCTTACTTTTATGAAACAGAACGCCAGATTCTGGTGCACGCCGGAATTGCCGAATGGGGCGGTAAAGACTGGCTGTGCGTGACCAGCAGGGAGCTGATGGTGGGGAAAAGAACGGTAAGCCGCGGAGCATTCTATAAGGATGTGATTGCAGGTCATATCTCCACGGCAAAAATCAGTGGAAACAGAATATATGACGGTATCTGGCATGATGGTCAGAGTCATTATTATCTCGACGGAACCACCTGGCGGAGTGGAAAAATTCCGGTGCTGGAATATGACAGTGAAACTGGAAAATACAGAGAAATATGGTGAGACACGTTGTAATGCAGCACAGTAAGATCACGGCAGGGCAGAAAAATGATTTAGTCAAATCAAGCAAGTGGTAAAGTGGATTGCGAATATCCGCTTTGAAAAGATACAGGATCGAAACAGAAGGGAGTACATCAGATGCATTTACCAGTTAGTGTAACACAGGATGAATTATTAGAAGTTTTGCTTCAGGTTGCGCCGGTACGGCCGGTCTTTATCTGGGGTGCGCCCGGCATCGGAAAATCCGCGTTAGTGGAAAAATTCGCAGACGAAGTCGGCCTGCCGTGCGTGTCGCTCCTCGGAAGCCAGCTCGCGCCAGAGGATATCATTGGCATTCCGCAGATCCGGGGCGAGACATCGGAATTCCTTCCGCCGAAAATGATCGCCAGAAAAGAGCCATATGTCCTGTTCCTGGACGAACTCAACGCCTGTACGCAGGAAGTGCAGAAAGCCTTCTATTCTCTGATCCATGAGCGGCGGATCGGAGAATACCATCTTCCGGAGGGAAGCATTGTGATCGGAGCAGGAAACCGTGCCGAGGACAGCGCGATCGTAAAAACGATGTCGTCCGCCCTTTTAAACCGTATGTTCCATGTGCAGCTGAAAGCGGATGTGGGACAGTGGATCAAGTGGGCGCAGGCAGAAGGACTCCATCCGTGGGTCATTGACTATATCATCCAGCGGCCGGATCACCTCTTTTCCGAACCGTCGAAAACCGAAGAACCGTTTTCCACCCCGCGTTCCTGGCACATGCTGAGCGATGCGTTGAAGGAATACCGGGCCGGGGAGCAGGATATTTCGCAGGAAACATTAAAAATGATGGCGTACGCCTGCCTCTTGGAACAGCATGCGGGTATGTTTCTTGCTTACACAAAAACACTGCGCAACACACATCTCCTGGATGACATTATCGCGCAGAAAGCAAAATGGCCGGACAAGCCGGAAAATCGGGATGTGCTGTATTTTCTCGCACAGTCCTTCCGCGCCAGACTGCTTGCAGAACTGCCGAAAAGCAAGCAGGGAATTTCCGGCGGCATGCTTTCCTTTGCGTACCGCGCCAAGGGCATGATCAAAGAACTCGCAGTCATCAATTTCGAAATCGCCCAGATGACCGTCGCAGCTGATGGGGCGGAGGCACTGCCGGACTGGTTTATGATGGAAATCATCCGTGATCTGCCGCGGCTCGTCGGATGAAAAAGGAAGGAGAAAAGGATGCCATACGTTCGAAGCAGGTATTACCGCGAAGAAGAAAAGCCGGCCGGGTACCGCAGAGTGGAGGCCGGCTTTGGTTTGCTGGAAAAAAATACACTGTTCCATCAACTGGATGGGTACATCACTGCAAAGCCCTCCCATCTGAATGCAAAAGGAAGTCTGGCCTGTGTTACGAAAGATGGAGATATCTACGTCAACATGCGGGCGAACCTGTCGCCGGAACAATGGTGCTATGTGATGGCACACAACCTTCTGCACCTGGCGTTCGGCCACTTTGACAAAGCGAGCATCCCTTCCGACTGCGAATTTGTCCCGGCACTCTGGAACAAAGCCTGTGATATCTACATCACCAGATTCCTTTATGACATCCGCCTCGGCGAGCCGATCTGCGCAGATCCGGCGGAAGCATATCCGATCAAACTGAACAGCGAGCAGAAAATTTATGAATATCTGTTGAAGCACCAGGATAATGGTGCGCAGATCTGCGGGACAAACTCTGAAAAATTAAAGGATATGATCGGGGTAGAACGGCCGATCGTTTATAAAAAGGGAGAAAGAAATGCATATGCTGAAAAATTTTCCTATGCAGTCACTCATTCCATCAAATCTGCACTCTGCGATGCGGGAGGATACGATCTTAAAACGAAAAAGAATACCGTCATTTCCAGAGCAGCAGAATGGTTCCTGTCCCATTATCCGCTGCTTGGAGGTCTTGCAGCTACATTTAAAATTGTGGAGGACATTGAAATGTGCCATCGGTATGAAATCCATATTGCAGCGGTTGACGCAGAGCAGGGAATCATTTATGCCAATCCGTCGTGCGGATTTTCGGAGGAAGAGTGGATTTTTGTTCTCGCGCATGAATATCTCCATGCCGGACTGCAGCACCAGAAACGGTGCAATGGGCGTGACTTCTTTCTGTGGAACATCGCCTGCGACTACGTCATCAACGACTG
Source organism: Blautia sp. OM06-15AC (assembly GCF_003481425.1). Classification (NCBI taxonomy): domain Bacteria; kingdom Bacillati; phylum Bacillota; class Clostridia; order Lachnospirales; family Lachnospiraceae; genus Blautia; species Blautia sp. OM06-15AC. Next base: position 54,725 of record NZ_QULD01000007.1, read on the forward strand.
GCTGCACGAAATGGAGATCGGCAGAATGCCGCCGGATGGGCTGTTGTATGATGAAACACTTCACAACAAATCGGCAGAAAGTATCTATGATCTGATCGTGAAAGAGATCCGAAAGTACAAAAAGCTAAACACCTTCCGGGGCTTTGGCAGAGGTGATATGTTTAACGGAAACAGACCGCATTTTACTGGAAGAGAAAACGGGGTCAGCCTGGATGAACTGCTGAAAAATGCACTGCGGGAGGGATTGGATTACCATCAGGAGCACAATCGTGGTTTCCTGCCGGCCGGGCTGGTGCAGGAAATCAGGGCGCTTGCGATGCCGGTCATTCCCTGGGATGCCGCGCTGACGAAGTGGTTTGACGTACAGTTTCCACCGCTGGAAAAACACCGTACCTATGCGCGGCCGAGCAGACGGCAGGGTGCCACGCCGGACATTCCAAGACCAGGATATGCGTATTACGAGCAGGATCTGGAGAGCCGGACCTTCGGTGTGGTCGTGGACACGTCCGGTTCCATGAGTGCAAAACAGATCGGTATGGCACTTGGCTCCATCGCCAGCTATGCCGCGGCGAAAGATGTTCCGTTCGTGAGAATCATTTTCTGTGATGCCAAAGCGACGGATGCGGGATATCTGGCACCGGAAGATATTGCCGGACGGGTAAAAGTCACGGGACGAGGAGGAACCATACTGCAGCCGGGCGTGGATTGTCTGGAACAGGCGAACGATTTTCCAAAGGACGGGCCGATTCTGATTATTACGGACGGGGAGATTGAGAATGACCTGAAGGTAAGACGAGAGCATGCATTTCTGCTTCCGAGAGGAAACCGGCTGCCGTTCCGGGCACGGGGAGAAGTGTTTTATTTTCGGGAATAGTGCGGCGTAGTCTGTGTCTCTGCAAGAAGCGATAGCAGCGGCAGAGAAAGCGGACAGAATTTGCGGATGATGTTTTGCGATACTTTAGAGAACAGAAACAGAGAACACGAGAGGAGACGCTGAGAATGAGCATTGTCATTACAGGCGATACCCATGGCACCTTTGATATTGGAAAAGTTGTACGCTATTTTAACGAGCACGAAGACGAGTACACCCGGGATGACTATCTGATCATCTGCGGAGATGTCGGCATCTGCGGCTTTTCTGCAGCATACGAAGCGAATACGAGAGCCGTTTTCCGAAGTCTGCCGGTGACGACACTGTTTATCGACGGAAATCATGAGAACTTCGAACAGCTGAACTCCTACGCCGTGGAGCAGTGGAACGGCGGAAAGGTGCATATCATTGAGGACAACATGATCCATCTGATGCGCGGCCAGATCTTTACGATTGACGGGCTGAAATTCTTTACCTTCGGAGGTGCTTACAGCATCGACAAAATGTCCCGCGCGGAGGGAATTTCGTGGTTCCCGGAAGAAATTCCGTCACGGGAAGAGTACGAAGAAGGATGGAAAAATATGGAAAAAGAAGATTTTCAGGTGGACTACATACTGACCCACACAGCCCCAAGAGATGTGGCCGCGGCAATGGGGTATGGAGAGCTGTCTGACGATGAGGTGGAACTTCGCCAGTACCTGCAGCGCGTGGCGGATGAGACAGAATTTCAGAAATGGTATTTCGGACACTTTCATGAAGATGCGGAAGTGGAAGAGGTGTTTGTGTGTCTGTATGATGAGGTTGTGGAGTTGAGTTAGGACAGGATCTTGTCCTGAAAAAATAAGAAGCATGGTAAGATAAAATAGAAGCAGAGAACAGCCAGAAAATGCACGTCGAACCATAAAAATCTGCTTTGAAAAAAATAAAAGTTAATTGTGTTCTTCTGACGGGGCGTCCATGTGATCCAGCGCATACTCACACGCCTGAATCACAAAACTGGAAAAGGTAATGTCCTGGTCAGAATCGGAAATTGCCTGTTCGATCTGATCGATCAGGTGAATGGGGAAACGGATGGTTTTGTTTTCCGTTTCCTTGCGGTTGCCTTTTAACTGAAATGCCATATCAAACTCCATTCTGCTGCCGGAGAATATAAGAACGGAGCATGCTTCCGGATCTTATGTGGAAACTACGGGCAGCATAAAACATAACAAAGGTGTTTCAAAAAAGGTTCGACAAAAAATAAATTTTTCGAATCTGCGAAATCGAAAAATGAAGAAAAAGCTGTTTTGGGGACAGCTTATTTCAGTGCGCTTTTTTCTGGCTGTATTCTGATTTTAAAGAGTACTGGAAGCCCAGTCTGTTTTATTGTATTGCATAACTTGCTTGAAATATGCATTGCAAAATGCATGACAAAATATATTGCAAATAAAGGGAGGATGTATTACACTAAAAGAAATACAACAGAAGAAGGAGGAAAATGAACTATTCATTGCTCTGCTCAGCTAATGATTGGATGCAGAGCAAGAAAAGCCGCCTTTCCATTGACGGAAGGCGCCAGGGATCCTGAAGACAGCATAAGCGGCAGATATTCAGAGAAAAAGGATCGAAATTTTACATTTACGAGGGAGAAGACGTATGAAAGTGTGGAAGAAATTACAAGTTGTCTTTCTGGCACTGCTTTTATGCACCGGAATGATGACACAGCCTGCTCTTGCAGCATCGCTGCTTCAGGATGGAATCGAAGCAGCCTTGACAACAGACAAAGAAACTTACCAGCAGGGTGAAGAAATCAAAGTTACTTTAACTGTAACCAATACAAATGATACAGCAGTAACGAATCTGTCACTGGAAAATATTTTGCCGGAAAATTTTGTGCTGGCCGAAAATGCGGAGACAACAAAAAAGATGGAATCTCTGCAGGCTGGAGAAACCGTTACGTTGACAACGGTTTGTACGGTAAAAGCATCAGATGACAAGAAGGATGATGAAAATAAGGAAAATCCTTCTGGAGATGACAAAAAGAATCCGACAGATAATGAAAAGCCAGGAAATGGAAACGTAGCAAATGACACGAAGAATCCTGGTACGACAACGGGCAGCAAGGATTCCGGAACGACATTAACAAAAGATCAGGGAACTGGAAACGCAAAGCAAAATGGCCAGTCCTTAAGGGCTGAGAAATTGAAATCTGCACCGAAAATGGGTGACAACACCAAAATTATTGTTTGGGTTGTACTGCTGGTGCTGGCAGGAGCAGCCATTGTTGTTGCACTGAAGAAAAAAAACAGAAGAAATAAAATGTTGGCGTGGTTTCTGTGCCTGATTATGACGGGAAGCACCGTTGCAGGCGTATTTCCGGAACGGGCAAGAGCAGAAGCACAAAGTGTAAACATAGGAAAGGTCATGGAGCTTTCCAAGAATATTCTTGTGGATCAGACTACCGTGGAGCTGAAAGCAAAAGTTGAATATACCTACGTGAAGTCAGATGATCCATCGGACGACACCAAAACATATACACGCGGTGAGTGGGTGCAGATGCTCGCTGAAAAGGTTGAAATGAACCTGGATACAGATCCGGATTCCTTAAACCATTATTATGCGGATACGGCAGGAAATGCGTATGAAGCAGCAATCGAAATCGCAGAGAAATATGGAATCCTGCCGCCACCGGATATCGAAGATCTGGAGCAGGATATCCCGTTTTTCTATCCAGATGAACCGGCAACACGTGAATTTGCGGCTTATACGGCAGTACATGCAATGGGATTCAATGGAATACATTCGTATGATACGAACAGTTGGACGGATTGGGATAGTATTACATATCAAAATGAAGCAGCAATTGCAGTAGGGAAAGGATTTCTGGAATTAAATACAGAAAACCAGTTCCAGCCGCATGCGTTGCTTTCCAAGAAAGATGTTAAATCGATTTTCTGTGAAATTGATGAAATCAGACAGGAAGACACAACAATTGGTGAAGAGCCGCATGATAATACACAGTACGTAGATGGTGTATTGAAAAAAGAACTGGAAAATATCACAGATTATACAGTTGTAGAGAATGCGGATGGAACCTATACAGTTACACTTCCGAAAACAACCGAGACAGAAAAAATCGGAGAAGGAAGTGTTATGATCCTTCCTGCGAATGAAGTTTATATTTCAGGTATCGCGCTCAAAGCAACTACGGTAACAGAGGATGGCGAGAAACTGATTCTGACATGCATAAAGCCAGAATTATGGGAAGTGGTCAGCAAAATTGATTTTGTCGGAGGCGGTACAGCACTTATCGGAGGAGCTGCCGACACGGATGAATACGGAATTGCAACACAGGCTAATATAGGAGCAGGTGGTGTTATTGATGTTGGCTACGAAAAGAATTTTGAATTTAATATTGGTTCGAATGATGAAGGAAAAGGAAAAATTGATTTTGAAATTCCTGAAATTCTGTGCGTTGTAAATGTTGACGTTGGAGTAAATGGTGTTTCGGTAAATGAACTTAAACTTGCTGTCACGGAAAATGCAAATGAAGATATTACGGCGGAAAAAGAATTTGCTGACAGTGGTCAGGTAGAATTAATGCGTTTTCCAATTACAATAGGGGCTACCGGTTTTACCTTTGATGTTGTACTTTTCTGTTCATACAAAGCAGATGGATCCTTACATATTTCATATAGCGTTGAATCAACACAGGGATTTGAATATAAAGATGGAACATGGAGAGGCATTTTCGATTTTCATCATGGTGTTGATACCCTTGAGGTAAAGGGAAATATGGAAGGCGGTATTGGCATAAAAGGTCTGTTGACTTTGTACAGTGTTTTTGATTTAGCAGGCTATTATGCAGATTTAGGCTTAGGCGTTGAGGCAGAATTTGCATACCATGATTTAGAAAATGGAAGTCTCGCATGCGAGGATATCAAGGTATATCCATACTCAACAAATGGACTCGATACAGATTCCCTGCTTGGAGATGTATTGAAGAAATATTTCGATTTTGATCTGGAATTCAAACCGCTTCAAAATGATGAAAACAACAACTTGAGAATAAAAATGCATAAGGAAAATGGAGTCCGCGTTGAAAAATGTACGTACGCCAGCGGCGGTATCACAGGATATGTTTACTCGAGCAAAACACGTTTGCCGATAGAAAACGCGAGAGTCAGAATTTCCAGAAAAGTCAGAGCAGGCAGCGGCAATGGTGGAAACAGCGTAGCCGGAGGCGGCAGTGGAGGCGGAAGCCATGGAGCCTGGAACCTTGAAACAGAGGAAAATGAAATTGCTGTTTTTTCAGGAGGAGCTGGAGCCTGGAGAGAGGAAGGAACAGAAACAGAAAGAATTCTCTATACCGATGTGTTTGGCAAGTACAGCACCAAAAATCTGCAGGATGGAACTTATGAAATTACAGTATCCGCAACGTCTTATCAGACGTACAAGGTTGCGGAAGTTCTGGTTCAGAAAAGTGAAATCAGATATGTAGAAGATATCTATATGGTGGAGCGCCATGATGATTTTAATACAGGTTCTGTAGAGGGAACGATAACCGATGCAGTCACGGGAGATGGTATTACAGAAACAGCCTACATTGTACGCAAAGGCTGGAACAATCAAACGGGTGATGCTGTGACAGAAGGAGTATTTGAAAATGCAGACTATACTCTTTCAATGGAAAATGGAAATTATACGCTTGAAATCAGCAAAGAAGGCTATGTGACGAATTACAAAAATATCACAGTAGCGGGAGACCAGATTGAAACAGCAAATATTGTTCTTGTACCGGGAGATGGGGACGGTGAAACCGCAGGAGAACTCCGCATCGTATTAACCTGGGGCGAAGAGCCGTGGGATCTGGATTCTCATCTTGCATGCTACTCGTCGGACAAACCGTATCATATCTGGTTCGGACAGACAGATTTCGAAGGAAATTCTGTTGGAAACTTAGACGTAGATGATACAAGTAGTTATGGTCCGGAAACCATTACAGTACGTAACGTAAAAGCAGACGAAAAGTTCAGCTATTTCGTACACGATTATACCAACAGTTACAGTGAAGTGGCCAATGAAATGTCTCTTTCCGGAGCAAAAGTTCAGGTTTACCTCGAAGGCAAAAACATTGCAACATACACGATTCCGACAAATCAGCCAGGAACCTTATGGCATGTTTTCGATTTCGATGGAGCGACCAAAACCATTAAATCTGTAAACACGCTTGAATATCAGAATGACCCATACACCATCGGTGGAATTGATCAGGAAATGGATGATGTGGATGACACAGAAGAGATTGAAATGTACGCTGGAAAGGTACGAAACAAAAAACAGCCAGAGCAGAAAGTGGTTGTTGAGGAAACTCCATTACCGGAAACAACTGCAGAGAGCGTGATTTCGGAGTCGGAAGTAGCAGAACCTGGTGAAGCAGTATCCAAATCAGAATCAGAGCCAGATGATGAAAACGTGGCAGAAGATGAAACGGTAACTCCGTAATACAAAGAAGTTTAAAATGTGGTGAATCAGTAAATCTGATGCACCACATTTTAAACGAATCAAGTAAGTGGCGAAGCGGATTGCGAATATCCGCTTTGACAGGCAGAATAAGGAGCAGGTACAGATGAAAAAATGGATCCGCGCAGTATTGGCAGGCACAATCATTCTGGCATTGATTCTGTTTGGAATTTTTGCAGCTCAAAATACACAGAAGAGTACAAAGCCGGAACAGAATCCGGAAGAACAGAATACAAGTGTATCGGAAAACAGCACATCGGATGAGAGCACAGCAGAAAACAGTACGGATGATCCTGACATCATTGTAAAAGACAATGTAAAGGTGATTACCAATGAGATGAAATCAGAAGATCAGCCAACGGAAGTTTCTGACAACAGTCTCACCTTTGAAAAAGATCCTGGTTACCAGACCGGAGATGTTCTTGTTGCGGGAGAAATCAGTGCAGCGCCTTCTGGATTTATTCGAAAAGTAGTGCAGATAGAAAAAACGAATCAGGGTTACCGGGTAGAAACAGAGCCGGCGACCCTGCTGGATGTATTCGAAAAGGCACATATTATCAAACAGTTCCGGCTGACGGAGGATGGTGCAAGTGAAACAGGAAATAACAGCGCTTATATTATTAAAAGACTGTCCGAAGATGAATCGGAAGAAGAGACAGAGGAAGAAAACAGTGATTACGATTACAGTGTCTCAATCAATGTTGAAGAAGAACCCGTTCAGTTTTCAGGAGAGGCAGGATGGGGATGCTGGCTGGAACTTCAGATTGATATCGAAGACGGTGAAGTCCAGTGTGGAATTGCAGTAAGGAGCAAAGCCGGTATTTCCCTGGAATGCGGCGCAAACAGCGAGAAAGAATTTGAAAAGGAAAAAACCGTTTACGAACGAAAACTGCCGAATATCGAGTTCAACGCCGGTATTGTACCGATTGTTATTACAAATCATCTGGAAGCCGTTGTCGGGGCAGCGGGAAGTCTGGAGGGCGGTATTCACAGCTCTTACGGTGCAACAGCCGACAGCACCCAGGGATTCCAGTATGACAGCAGAACAGGCAAAGTAGAAGAAGTCAAAGAAGGAAATCTGAATTCAGACGGACTTGAGTGGAGTACGGTTGAGGTGAACGGAAGGCTGGAAGCATACATTGACATCCGGCTGAGCGCAAAATTATATGACAGCGCTGGCCTGAGTCTTTCCGGCGGAGCAGTTGGAAAAGCAGAAGGCCAGGCAAAGGTATCCATGAAGGACGACCTGGGTGGATATGCGGGCTCACTGGAGCTTTCCATCAGCCCGAGAATCAAAGGAAAAGCAGTGGTTGATATCCCGGTCATTGATAAAAAAATGCAGGAAACAGATCTTTTTGACCGGACCTTTGATCCAATCTGGTCAAAACACTGGGAGTCAAGTGCAGACTGGCAGAAGGATATGGAATGGACGGAAACTGGGGAGCAGGGAGATATCTATGTTACACGGTATGGAGAAGTAAATCAGTGTGACAGCACGGCATTCCAGTTTGAAATCCCAAAAGGCTGGGAAATTCAGACGGAGGAAGTTGGCGGTCCCATGGATGCGGTCAGAGAAAACGTTGTTCTGACAAACGAGAGAGGTGTTACCGTTTCATTTTGGTACTGCCAAGGCGCGCTTGGCGGCTATTCGCGTGATATGCTGAAGGCACAGGTTTCACAGGCAGACACTTCTAATTTTGTGCCTGGATATCCATGGGGAACCGATCGTGACTGTTCAGATCTTGGCGAATTTATGGTAGCACGAGTACATATCACAGGCGAGATGATGGCTGGCATTGATGATGATTATGTTCCTGTAGACAGCACGTTGTTCGCAGTGATACCGACATCCCGTCTTGGCGAGATTGAATTTGCAGGTCAGGCTGGGGACGTAGACGAATTTTCTTTTGACTATCCGACACCAGTTGCATTTATCGCAGAAGCACCAGACGGTACATTTACAGAAAAAGAAGAAGAACAGGTGATTCGCATTTTGAAGAGCTTTAAAGTGGCTGAATTAGATTAAGCAATACCCCGGAGGGCAGGAAGAGATGAACTGTGTTCCGGGGTATTTCAACATCACGTAAGATAAGATGGAAGGAAAGTGTTATTTTAAAATCTTGTGAGATCAAAGAGTGAGGATTTTTTGGAAATTACATAAAAAGAAATAGTAAAGAAAAACGAGCTGCGATATAATGAATGTGATGAAAAAATGAGTAACGAAAAATCAATAAAAATATGGAAAAGAACATAGAAAACATGGATTTTTCGGGAAACAGAAAGAAAAAGGAGGAGTGTTTCGAGATGGAAACAAAGAACAAAAACAAAAAGACAGTCATCATGCTTGCTGTAATTGGTATTGCGATTGTCTGCATTTGTGTCATTGGAGTTTTTGCAAAGAAAGCGTATGACCGTCATCAGGAGGAGCTTCGCTTACAGGCAATTGAGACAAAAAACAGTGAGATTGATGGGGAATATCAGAGATTTGAAAAAGAAGAAGACAGAAATAAAAAACTGGAAGCATTGAAACAAGAGATGGAGAGTGCGGAAAAGTATAAAAAGACAGAAGGCGATTATGAGGAATGTTCTGCACACTATGAAAAAATTATTGCGCAGATGAAGAATTCCTTTGTCTCCGAATATGACGACACGATCAAAATAATTGCGGATAAAATTGGTGATGATGTTGAAAAAGTGGACGATAAGGAAGCACTCAAAAACGCTACCAGCGAATTTACGACATTCAAAGATATCTTGAAAAATGACTTCGAAAATTATAATACCGTTGAGCAGGACAGCTTTGACAAATATAACAGTACGATTGATGATTATGTAACAAAATACAATGATAGAGTAACTGCTATTGAAAAAGCCGAGGAAGAAGCTCGTAAGAAAGCTGAAGAAGAGGCTAAAAAGAAGGCTGAAGAAGAAGCAGCAAGGAAAAAGGCTGAGGAAGAGGCTGCTGCTAAAGCTGCACAGGAAGAAGCAGAAAGAAAAGCTGCTGAACAGAGTTCTGGATCATCTTCAGGTGGTTCTAGCTATAGTTATGATGATAGTAATGATTATAGTTATAGTAGTGGAAGTTCAAGCTCTGATTATTCAGGTGGTTCTAGCTATAGTGATTCTGGATCTTCTAGTTCTGGAAATGATTACAGTGGTGGGTCAAGCTCATCTGGCGGAAGCTCAAGTGATATTCATAATGAATGGTATGGTGGATGGACTGATGAAAAAGGCAATGAATATAATGATTATTACGATCCAAATACAGGAAATTCATATGATTCCAATGGAAATTATCAAGGAAATATGAACGATTGGCTTTGGGATTAATATTTTAAATTAAATATTAATTAAACTATTTAAATAGGAAAAGTTTAATGCTTTTATTTTGCTTTCCTATTCAGCTCTTTTTAGTGACAGGAGCCAATATAAGATCATAAAAAATTGGATAGATTAGAAACCGATAAGAACCATTGCCAAAGCAAATAAAACCAGCTAAAATAGAGATCAGAACATAAGCACAGTCGCAGGTGTCAAAAGCCGCAAAAGTTGGAAAGGAAGGTTTCAAGATGAGAAATCCAAAACTCCCGACCGGGATTGACAACTTTAAAAAGATTCGCAATGGAAATTACTATTATGTAGATAAAACTTCCCTCATAGAACAGATTTTAAATAACGGAAGTGAGGTCACGCTTTTTACGCGCCCACGCCGTTTTGGAAAATCCCTGAATATGAGTATGATTCAGCATTTCTTTGAAATTGGAACGGATCCAGCACTTTTTGACGGCTTGAAGATTTCTAAGAATACAGAGATTTGTGAACAATATATGGGAAAATATCCCGTTATTTCCATCAGCTTAAAAGGAATTGATGCCGATTCCTATGAAAAAGCCCGTGCGCAGCTCATAAAAACAATCAATCGTGAGGCAAGAAGATTTCAATTTCTTCTGGAAAGCGACAAATTGAGCCGGGTTGATAAAGCACTTTTTTTAGAACTTCTGACAAGAAATATGGAAGAAGACACCATTACCAGCAGTCTTCAGGAACTGACAGAACTGTTGGAAGTTCACTATGAACAGCAAGTGGTTGTACTGATTGACGAATACGATGTTCCGATGGCAAAAGCCCATGAAAATGGATATTATGATGAAATGGTATTGCTGCTTCGAAATATGTTCGGAAATGTTTTAAAGACAAACAGTAGTCTTGCCTTTGCCGTTTTGACGGGCTGCCTGCGCATTGCAAAAGAAAGCATCTTTACCGGACTGAACAATTTCAAAGTATATTCGATTACAAATACAGAATTTGATGAAACCTTCGGTTTTACAGATGAAGAAGTAAAGACCATGCTGCATGACTATGAAATGGATAACCGATACGACGAGGTAAAAGAATGGTATGACGGATACCGATTCGGAAAAGCAGATGTGTACTGTCCGTGGGATGTTGTGAATTACTGCAATGATCATATTCATAATCCAGAGGCCGAGCCGGAAAATTACTGGATGAATACAAGCGGGAACAGTGTGATTCATCATTTTATCGACAGTATCAATGAACCGGATATGCTCACAAAAACAGAACTGGAATGGCTGATAAATGGAAAAACAGTGATCAAACAAATCGATGAAATGGTTACCTACAATGACCTGTATTCGACCATGGATCATCTGTGGAGTACACTTTTCATGACTGGATACCTGACACAGCGCGGAAGAGAAAGCGATGGCCGCTATTGCCTTGCAATTCCAAACCGGGAAATTCGAAATATCATAACAGAACGGATTCTTACACTGTTTCAGCAGGAAGTGAAAAAAGACGGAAAAATGGCAGAACAGTTTTGCCAGGCACTGCTTGGGGGAAAATCAGCAGAGGTGGAAAGCCTTTTGAATTTGTATTTGCAGAAGACGGTCAGCGTACGCGATACCTTTGTGCGGAAATCACTGAAAGAAAATTTCTATCATGGAATTCTGCTTGGAATCTTAAGCTATAAAAATGACTGGCGTGTATCTTCCAATCGAGAATCGGGAGAAGGATTCAGCGATATTGTAATTGAAACTGGAGATGCAGAAACAGGAATTGTGATAGAAGTGAAGTATACAGATGAGAAAAAAGATCTGGAAAGAGATTGCCGGAAGGCATTGGAGCAGATTCGGGATAAAGATTATACGCAGACACTGTGGCAGGAGGGCTATAAAAAAATGGTGCAGTATGGAATTGCATTTCATTTAAAACAGTGTTGTGTGATGGAAGAAGAGATGCAGCGTAAGTGGAATCGAGATGGGGCTCTGAATAGTTACAATTTGTTATAAAATTCAGGGCAGAGATATTGCCCTGAATTTTATATACAGACAAGTTTCTGTCAACATTTTCCGTTCGATATGAGATAAAATGGCAATATTCAAAAGAAAAAGCCTATCATGAGGAGAAAAAAATGGAAGAAAAGACAGCAAACATGGCAGAGAATATTCGCGTTACATTCACCGGATTCCACTACATAAAGGATGGCGATTATCCAAATGACTTCGAGGTATGCTTACTGATCCTGAAAGACAACAGCTTATCAGCAGGCTGCTGGGATACAGGATTATATGCCACGGAAGGCGGCAAGCAGCCAGGTGCATTCCGACAGGCAAGGGGCTGCTTTATCGATGCGGACTATGTAAAAGCCTGGACGAAGCTGGAGGATAAGGTGTATAATTTTCAGCAGAACAGCATTGTATGATTGGAATACGGAAGGAGAATTGCAATGGACAGAAGAAGTAATAATATCGCGATATTTCAAGATTCTATGGATTTGATAAAAGCAAACCAGAAGCTCCAGCAGGCAGTTCAGTTTTCGATTCAGAACCAAAAGCTGTATGTTCCATCGCAGGCAATTACGCTTCCAGAACCTGGAAAATCACCTTGCAAAACGATTGTTTCATCCAAAAGAAGCTTCGAAGCCGCCTCTGCATATGCAAAAGCCGGGAAGCAGGCTTGCGTCCTGAATTTCGCCTCTGCAACCAACCCAGGCGGCGGTGTAACACGGGGAAGCACAGCACAGGAAGAATGCCTTTGCCGATGCAGCACACTTTATCCATGCCTGGATACAAAAACGATGTGGCATCAGTTCTATCAACCGCATCGGAAAGCAGGCGATCCACTTTATAATGATGATCTGTTGTATACACCGGGAGTCGTCGTATTTAAGACCGACACCTCTGCGCCGGAACGAATGGAAGAAAAAGACTGGTATCAGGTAGACATCATTACCTGCGCAGCCCCGAATCTCCGAAAGAAACCAAGCAATGCCATGAACCCGTCTGCAGGAAATGCGCCGGTTAAGATTAATGAGAAAGCACTGTACGAACTTCAGATGCAAAGACTGGAACGTGTTTTTCAGGCGGCAGCATCGAACGGAGCGGAAGTTCTGATTTTAGGCGCGTTTGGCTGTGGCGCTTTCTGTAACCCACCGAGAATTGTAGCACGGGCATTTCGGAGCGTACAGGAAAAATATGCATCCTATTTTGAAACGATAGAATATGCGGTGTTCTGCGGCAGAAACGATACGTTGAATTATGATACATTCAATCAGGTGCTTGGAGGTAGAAAATAGAATTTAAATGGTGTTCTGAAAGAACACAAAAACGAACAGAAGATACGAGCGTATGAAAAGCACAAACAACAAAAATGAGAGGGACGGCTGTAGAATATGAAAGTTCTGAACTTCGAGGACAGTGTTTATAAGGCAAATGCAATTCGAAAAATATTAGGTAATCGCTGTGGTGTGGCATCGGTTGAACAGGTGGCTAATGTGGAAGATGGTCTGAAAATGTTGAAAGATGCAGAAAACGCAGGAGAGCCGTTCAATCTGATCATCACAGATATGCATTTTCCAATGAGGTCAGGAGCCATCAGCGACACAGAAGCGGGAGAAAAATTAGTTCAGATTCTGCAGGAGCAGGGAAATCAAACCAACATTATTGTATGTTCCTCAAGAAATATGAAACTTCCAGGTGTGTATGGATGTATCTGGTATTCGGAAATCAGCGACTGGGAAGAAGAACTTTGTGATCTTGTAAGAGAGATGGAAAAAAGTAAATGATTTATGCGATGAGTGATATTCACGGACAATATGAGCTGTTCAGGAACCTGATGGAGCAGATACCCCTTGGAAAAGATGATACACTCTATGTACTGGGTGACGTAGTCGACCGGGGATCGGCTTCCATGAAGATCTTGCAATATATGATGACAAATCCTAATATCATTCCCATTATGGGCAACCATGAGCTCATGGCTCTTCCGTGTCTGAAACTTCTGGTACCGGAACTTTCGAATGGCTTTCTTCATAAACTGTCATCACAGGCACGTCAGTCTTTTGCAGAATGGACGTTGAACGGCGGAATCAGCACAATTCAGGAGTTCTTGAAACTTCCGCAGGAAGAGCGTCGACAGGTAGTGGAGTATATAGAATCATTTCGTCTGTATGGGAAGAAAATCATAAATAATGGGGAATATTGGCTGATTCACGCAGGGCTGGAACATTTTTCGGAATCAAGGCGGCTTGCGGAGTATTCCGTGGAAGAACTTGTGTGGAAAAGAACCGATTTTGACATCACATATTTCAAAAACATTACTGTGGTAAGCGGACACACCCCTACGCAGAATATTCTTGGAAACAGCAGACCCGGATATATCTTTAAGAAAAATAATCACATTGCGATTGACTGCGGAGCAGGCGAAAATAATGGAAGACTGGCGGTGATTTGTCTGGATACAGGGGAAGAATATTATGCAGAATAAAATGCATCAGAACAAATTAGGCGGACAGAAGAGAAATACTTTATGATGGAAAATATGAGAACAGTATTGTGATAAAGTTGTAGAGAAATTTCTTGTTTTCGCTTGCAGAATAACGGAAAGTGCGACATACTTTGAGTAAGAACATTGTGATGATACAAAGAAACTGTCTTAGTGTTTATACAGATCGCGACAGTCTCATTTAACCGAATCAAGCAAGTAGCGAAGCGGATTGAGAATATCCACTTTGACTAAGGAGATATTTTTCGTGGTTATTATTCAAGAAAGCTTCAATACGCGGAGGAGGGGAAGAAAATGAATTTTAATTTGAGCGTACAAAAATGGCATCTTGTTTCGGAAAAAGGATTACCAAAGGATGGCACATGGTGTTTTCTGGTATGGAAAAGTGCAAAAGATGAATATGAATGGACCATTGGCGGATACAACGAAGCTGAGAAGTATTTTTACGCAAATCTTGGCTCAGGTGGGATGATTGTTGATACAGATGAAGTTGTTGCCTGGGCAGAACTTTTCAAGGACGAAACCTTTGCGGCAGAGTAGGTAAAACAGCCAGGAAAAGAGGAAAACAAATGATTCAAAAGAGATCCAGAATAAAAATAAATACAGATCTAGCAAAAATCAGACAGGCAGGAAAAAATCCGCAGGAAGTGCAGAAAGAGCTTTTGGAGTTCTTTGAAAAAAGAGGATTTGAGTATGAAGAGTATGTTGGGTATCTGTATCAGGAAGAGATTACACAGGAGAAAGCGCAGCAAATTACGGATGAATTGAAAGAATGTGGATTGGCAAAATTTGTGCATGATTTTTATGTTTATGATGTGGAGGGGAAAATTGTTGTGATGGAAATAAAGAATACATATAACTTGAATTAGTCACGGCTTTGCCATGAAAGTGGCTGAAAGTCAAAGAGTTACTTTTGTTTTGAAAATGTATGTAACGTATTGATTATGCAATAAAGTCAGTAAAATTACGGAACCTTGTTAAATACGCAAGAAAAGAATAGTGAGATATTTCTATGGATAAACCTAAAAATGATTCAGATGCCAATGCATGGTTATTTTATGAAAAATATTATGGAAAAAGCCTTTCTTATGAAGATAAAAAATATACCGTTGGTAACACAAAAATTTTAGTTAACGGAGATGTATGCTTTAACGTTAAGTTGAAATATGATAAACGTTTTACAATGTTGGGAAGTATAATTAAGAAAGAACCAGAACCACAATTTAATAAACTAAATGAATTGTTATCAGAGTTACTTTATTCGCCAATGAATATAAGTATTCTGCCCAAAACAGGAGGTTTGAATATTATTAAAAAAAATTTTGCAGATGATCGGTTTGATTCTTTTGTGTGGCTTATTAGTAAATATTACGAAGGTGTAACCGCTCCAATAGTAAATAGAGGCACTCAAAATGCATATATTTGTAATCAATTATCTTTACAAGAGTTTTTAGATGAAATGGATGATGAAAACAGATTTTGTTTGACTTTTTATGGAATACCTAAGGAATTTGTATCAAAATTAATTGATAGTGGGAAAAGTGCCATTCGTACTTACAAAGAGTTTTACAACTTTTTGTTATTAGCAACTGAGTTCTGGGAAATTAGACTTAAAAATTTAAAAAAACAAAATATTATTAAAGAGGACGAGTTCAAATCTTATGAGTTGATTCTTAATAAATTAAATGAGCTATTGAAGTCTAACATTGATAGCATTGCTGAGAAATCCTCCGTAAGTTCTCAAACATGAATATTGGAAAGATAACAAGGACGCAGTTTACCAAATTTTTTGATTTTTAATGGCGGTCAGAACGGTGATTTATACTACCGATGCCATTGAATCGAGACTTTTTTCACAGCCGCGTAATCAAAGGGTGGCGGCAAGATACCGCCACCTTCTCGATTACTCTTTCAAGCATCTCAAACTCTTGCTCCCATGCCCCATATCCTGGAGAATCCAATATTTAGACGTATCAACATCACAAGCCTGTGATGGATCAATCAGGTGAAAGTCAAAATAGGAGAGAAATGCCTGGTTGACAGAAAATTTGATAAAGTTCCATTGACTTTCTCGGCTGTAAGCTTCCATAATTTGTTCCTTCGTTTCCAGCCCCCATACGCAGCGTGGGAAATACCAGATGCTTCGCGCCCCTTTCGCATCATCAATACCATACCAGTTGAGGAGCTGACCTCTATAGAGCAGTACAAATGTTTGACCTTTGGGATGGTATTTTTGACTTAAGAGATACGCGGCTATATTTTTGAGTAAGCGTTCACGTGTTTTTTCGTACAGCGTGTGTATTTTACCATCATTGCCAGCCTTCAGACTGTATAAATAAGAAAAACGTTCTTTTTTATTTTTCACAGGAGTGCCGGAAGGATCTTTCCGAAAGATCAAATACTGTTCTTTTAATGACCCACGATTGAGTGCCTGGGCAATTACGGAATTCAATGTTATTTGATTTTCCCGATAATCGTTGACGGACAAAGTTTCGGTCCATTTGCTCTCCAGGTTCTTCCAAAGAATTTCTTTTTCCTTCTCGTTTTTCTCACAATGTGCCATCCAATATTTTTTAAACCATCCGTCTGCCACACGAAAATAGTCTGTCCCATTTGAAGTTTGTCGGCGGGAAGTGGGATTACTTTCCGGAGAATCCGCATGATCAAAATGGAAGCCAAGCCAGCGTTGTAAAAAGAGTTTTGCATCACTCAAAAGTTCAGGGCGAACAAACCCATCTGAATAAATTTCATCTTCACGGTAAGTGTCAAAAATATATCCTCTTGCAAGTACAACCAGAATCTGTTCAATTCCATATAAACCGCAGTCCGTACTGAAATTTCCAGTAAGTAATTTAGGCTGAATTCTTGGCGAGCTTGATTCGGGATTTGTTATATATGCTTCGAATTCCGCTCTTTCATTCAACATGTAGTATCACTTCCTTTCAAATGAGAATCGATATCTTCCCACACAAATGCATCCCAGAAGAAATTCCGGTTTTCAGAGCTTGTTCTTGTGAGCTTATGCAATGTGGTAATAAGCTGTCCCATATCGACAGATGAATGGTCAATCAGTTCTTCCAGTTCGCGGAGACAAATACGGTAGAGCTTGCGTTGTGCATTTGCATCATTATTCACGTAAAAATTACGGGCAGCGTTGTCCAGGTGTCTGATGAAGTCCGAATTTGAAGCCACATAGGAAGAGATGGGCGGAAGTTCTTCCTTAGGAGCCTTTTTTGCCTTTCTTTTCTCTTCTGACTTTTCCATTTGTTTTATCGCTTTTTCTTTTAGAACATCAAAAGGGGCATCCTGTGTTGGCACCTTTATACAGGAAAGGATTAACCATAACGTTTTGTATCCCTGCTGATAAAAATGAAACAGCAGTTCTCGCTCCGTTTCATCAAGGGAAGCTTCTTTGAATCCATTTCCAATGATGTACTCCAATGCCTTTCCACGATGATCAGAAGGCTGAAGAAGCCATTGCTCCTGAAGAAGACGCGTGCGCATGTCCTGAATGGAATTGCTTTCCGTAATATGCTCTTGTATTTTACTTTTTAAGGCTGGAACCGCAATTCTTTGAAGCTGAATCGCAGTTTCTTCATCATAAATTTGAAACAAATTTCTCTGAAGATTTTCCGGTGCATAGAAAACCTCTTTTTTTTCTTCTCTTATAATAGGAAGAAGAGAATGGATGTAAAAGAAATGCGTGGATAAAATCTCACGGCATTGCGTTTCAAAAATTTTGATCGCTGCACTATTTTTAGCAGATGTTCTTTTCGGCACAAGGAACAACTTTAAGGTATTATCGCGGACTTTTTCTTTCGCTTTGTATTTTTCCAATTCATCTCTAAAACGGCCAGGCAATTTGTTAATACAGGTTCCATAATCTGGAACAGAAAAAGTTGCGTTTGTCCGACAATCCTTTGCGGAAATCGTGAACTTCTCTTCGTTGGAAGATTTACTGTTTTTGACAGTCAAATTGCTGAAATAATAATTTTCTTCTGAGCGCAACTGTTTCCATTTTTTCAAAAACGTCAGATAGGAATTCTGATGCGTTTGCTCCTTTAGAATGGGATCTAAATTAGGGTGCTTTCCATTTTTGGCTGCATCAATTTCCAAACCGGTCAATAAGGTACAATGTTCACACGAAGGAGGAACAGGAGCTGATGAAGCATTTGGCTTTGTCACAAGTACCTGGTTCGTGGAATTTGATGATGAATTTAACGGTTTGCCATACTCGGTCTGCCCAATGGAAATGGATGCATTGGAAATCAGTCCGATCCGGTTGGAAAAGGTATTTTTGATATGTTCGAATGGAACATGTGCCTTTAATTCAACAGCAGGAGAATCCAAAGCAGGAATTGTGATAATGGGAAGAATACGGTATGGATACGTTTCTGTATCGTAGCATCCAGATGCAACTGCGTTTACAACATCCTGATCAAATATAACGTTAACCAAATCGCCGTCAAAATCAGCGCCGCCTAAACATAAAGGAGCAACGGAACCTCGTGGAACCATAACAATACCAGTTAATTTACCGAAATATTTTTGATAAACTTTAAGATGCTTTTTAAAGGAATTATAATTTACATGTCCTATTTTTGTGTAATGCACTTCATCGGTATTTGTAAAACGCCGCATAATAAACTGTTCATTTCTTGAAAGATGCGGGCTTCTGAAAAAGGCATAATAGGAAAGATAATCCCATTTTTTGTCTAACTGTTGATTTGAGGTCATAGGAAGATAGAACCGATCAAATAAATAGTATGTGAAAAAGCCGCCCATATCGGTCTCTTTTTCCAGCAGGCTTACAAGCAATGGCAGCAGATCCCGGCACAAATACCGTGTTTGGCCTTCTACAAGCAGTTTTCCGCTCACCAGTTTTGTTAAAAGCCCTTTTTGAATGTTCTGCAATTGCGATTTTATATAGATATCATTTGCAAGAGCAGGATTCTTAAAGAGAGCCTTTTTCCATACCGGCGATTCAGTGTCAGCAAAAATATTTTCTAATTCATCCGTGTCATTTGCCTCATCGTCACTGACCATGTTTTCAGTATCCAGCAGACCATCACAACTTTTTAAATAATTAATGGGATTTTTAATAAAGGAGCAATGGCTGTTTAAAATATGCTCAAATTGTGTTTCAGAAAAATCAAGGGTATTAATCATCTGATAGCTTAAATGCGTATATTTTGACTGTCCATAAGGTAAATTAGTACCCGAAATATATAATGCATGGTCGTATTTTTTTAATGCATTGCAATAAAATTCCATCGGATCAATGGTTTTACCCTCTTTTTTTGCAGCTTCACAATACTGCTTTAACCAGCTATATGCCTTAAACATACTTTTGGTAACAAAAACATGGGCTTTATACAGGTCACGTTTAAATCCAAAGGCATCAGTATACAAGTTTGTGTGTGAATCGTTATCGCTGTTATGTTCCCTTAAAAATGCGTGAACATCAACCTCATGAAGCATTCCTTTTATAAAGGGGAGCCTTATTTGAAAAGAGGTTGCGTCGGATGTTCCAAGAGAAGTATTGACATAACATGAATAGGTTGGAGTGATAAAGCCAGAACCATCGAAAGGAGTATCTACATAGAAAAACTCTTCCGTTTTCGGTTTTAAAAATTGGTAATCTATTGTTTCATCTGAATCCGTTGTTTTTTCTGCTGTTAATAAGGGGACATTCCGCTGATAATTATATCCAGTCGCTGGTTTGTTTTCACGTTTACCGGAGGCTATCCGTTCGTCCTGCACAACTACAAATGTCTCAGGAGTAAGACGTAATTTTTCAGAATCAATTCTTTTGGAAGAAGACAGATACAATCCCCGGTAGGCATAATATTTACTTTCTGTTATTTTGATTTTATTTCCGAAAAAATCAATTCCTAAATTGAGGCGGAAATTTAATTCGTCGTAGAGAGTTTCATCAATGAACGAAATCCTACTGTGACGGGTCATGTTTCCACTCTTATCAAATGCAGACATATGGACAGCGTTGTCAGAATCTGGAAAATAAAGATCAAACCCATGCTCAATCAGATCCTGCGCATCTTTCTGAAGAAATTCCTGATCTTTTAGTTTCCATTTGGGATCGGAAGATTTTTCAAAGGAAAGAAAGATATCCTGAAAATCAACGATAAGGAATTTATCATATAAAGTTTTCTCCGTGACCTGAAAGGAAGAGCCCTGTCTTTTCTTCAAAACTTCATAAATCTGATGAAAAAGAGGACAATCTTCTCGCGTGATTTCCTGTGTGACCACGTAGCTGTGAACGGGGTCGGAAAAATCCAGTTTGAAACATTGATCATTTTCAGCGGGCTTTTTGGGAAAATAATCAAAAAGAGATTTGGCGTTGAGGGTTATGATTATTTGCTTGGTATCGGACATATGTTATCTCCTCAATTTTGTAGTGTCTATAGGTGTTTGGTGGAAAGTGCGTCCAATCAACGGTTGCGATAGTGGAATTTAATATTTATTGTTTCATTTTTTCGGATAGGAAAACATTTGCTGGTACAAAACTGTATTTTTTACTATAAATGAGCAAGTTCGTGATTTTGCATAAAAGAAAGACACCTTGAATTCGACTGTGTTTCTCAGCACGGATGCATCCTTATCAACGGATGAGATTCTAGCTTATTACGTATGCCGGTGGCCGATAGAAGTATTTTCCGTCAATGCAAGACGAAACTGGCACTGGACAGTTACCAGATCCGTTCTGCACAGGGAATCCGAAGGTATTGGCTGCTGATGTCGCTGGAACATTATATGTGTGTGGAAGGAAATGGTAAATTCTGTTCTTTTGAATGCGGATATCACAAAATTAGCAATATTATCCAGATGGAAAAATATAGGTATCTTTTCTAATGCGCAAAGGAATGCCTTGATTTTGATTCCTTTGTAAAGTCAGTGGCATAGTTTTGTACAATTTTTCAAATTTGCTCATTTATAGGTATCAATTTTGATTTTGAGCATTATTACATATTTTTACTAAGTTGTCTAAATAACATTTCATGTTTTTTCTTTTTTTCGTCATTCCATATCTATTTGACCAAGTAAAAGAATCAAATTCTTTTTGCGCAACAGCATTTCCAGTAGCCAGATTAGTAATAGCGATTTTATTAAATTCATCTTTCTTTACAAATTCGCCCAAACCAAAATCATTTATATATTGTTCGAACCCGTATTTTAGATCTTGATAATATTTTAGGAATTGTTTGCTGTATTGATTTTTATAACTCAATTTACAATTTTGGGGATCTTTATTGTCAATCTTCAGCTTAAGATCATACAAAAACATATCTATCCTATCCCCTAATAACACATTTCTCTCAATGTTTATTGTCTTGTGTCCTTCTTGATCTATTTTACACGGAAAATACAGTTCTCCATATTTTGAACCACGTATTGCCTCATATTTTTCAATCCAACTATTATCACCATTAACACTATACACATCAAATAATATTTTCCAACCGCAAATTCCATCTGGTGCGAAGCATAAATTTATTTTTCGGTCCTTAAATTTAGTATTATATTCTTCTGCCTTACATATAAGCGCTTTATCAAGCATATCTGGATCTCTATAGATTGCTTCAATTGTTCTTTTTATTGCCTTTGTATTTCCAAATAAAAATTTTTTGTAAAGATCCGAATTGTAAAAGGTGGTTATTAACTCAATATTCTCTGAAAAAATCTTTTTCATATTCGCTTCTCCCTAAATTCTGCTTTGTTAAAGTTACAGAGTCCTTCTTGATACAGAAAACCCTATAAAAATAATACCCCCGGAAAAGTAATATTACAAGACGACAATCAAAATTTGTCGAATATTTTTCAGCAAAATAAGAACTTGTCGAATTTGAGCCTGCATGCATTCTGATCGTGCGTGTTAAGAATGTCTGAATTCAACCATTTCTATTTAACGCAGTGTGCAATGGAGTATTATTTTGAAAATCTTACAGGAAAGAGAGGTGCATGAAAATGATTGTGGACAGTAGAAAAATAGAATAGAAGCAAAGACAACAGAATACAGCCAGTGTACTGTCTGTCCAGTGTGAAAAAGAAGACAAAAATAATACAAGACAATAAAAATAATACCCCCGGAATTTTTGTCAGAGGATTTGATGCTGACTATTTTTCGGGGAAAATAAAGAAATGGAGGACATCCAACATGTCAAATTCTAAGTTATTTGAAAATCCCGAATATGAAGAACTGCAGTTAAATCTGAATGTGTATTTAATGGCACAGCGATATGCGGATGAACACGAGTGCCCGAATTGCGGTTTCAAAGGCGGTCTGGTCGTGAGTCAATCTGATTGCGACAAATATGAATGCCTGAACTGCGGTCATCGAGGCAGTTTTGATCAGGAAATTGTTGATCGAAATGATGTGGAGAGTGAGTGGTTGTCATCGTACACAGAAGAAGAGCGAGAAGAAGTATACGATAAGGACTGCAGTGAATGGTAATAAAAACACCAGATAATTAAAACAATAAAAACAACACCCCCGGAAAAGCAGTCGGATAGATTTGATCTATTCGGCTGCTTTTTTGCAAGGGCAGGGAAAGGAGAACACAAATGGGCAAAAAACATAAAAACTTTGTAGTATTTCTGGATGTCGATGGCGTCCTGAATACCAGGACCACCGTCCAGCAAACCCCAAAAGGATATCAGGGAATTGACGATGCGCGCGTGGAGGTTCTGGCAAAGACAATCAGCAAGTTTGGCGGAGCGGATATCGTTCTGTCATCTGACTGGAAGGAACTAGAACCCACAGATGAAGATTACAGATATCTGGTTTCCAAGCTCGCCCGATATGGCCTGATTATATCGGGACACACGCAGGACAGGATGTACAAAAGAGGTGCCGGAATTGCAGCATACCTGGAAGAACATCCAGAGATCAAAGAATATGTGATTCTGGATGATTGCAGATTTGATTTCCAGAGTTATCCAAAACTTTGGGAGCGGCTGCTGCTTACCGAGGGGATAGAGCATGCTCGGTTCGCAGCCGGAACGCCGGCTGTGGAGACGATGGTATTTCTGGATTATGTAAAATTATTTTAACCAAATGGAGGAAAAGCAAATGAAGAGCAAAGTAATTGGATGGAACATCAATCAGCGTAGTGGTATGGGAAAGGGGATTCCACAGTTTGTGATCGATGAACTGATCGACCAGAATGCAGACATTATTGTGTTAACAGAACTGTTTCAACACAGCACGATTGGTTATTTCTGGGCTGAGATGGAGCGAGCCGGATATCAGCATGCAGTCACGCAGAATGATGGAACAAATGAAGTTGGAATTCTCTGGAAGAAGGACGTATACACTTTTCTTGCAGTGGATGATTCGGTGGTTACGACGATGAAAAACAATCATCCGAACTTCTTGCTGGTGGATCTGGAAGACCAGAACGGACAGCTTCTTACCGTTGCCGGATTTCGGATTCGAATGGTGGATTACAGCCAGCGTGCCGAAGAACTGGAAATTGTTGTGAATAAGGCAAAGGAAAAGAAAAATCCAGTGCTTATGATTGCAGACTGCAATAACCTGCGGCGGGAGACAACGGAGACAAGTTGGAATCTGCAAGTGGTTGACCATATTCTTTCACAGGGTGGATTCGAGAGACACACGCCATGCGGTCAAAGCATCTTTGAGGAACACGCAGACAGAGGATATGCATATGAATTTGCAGAAGATCATTTGATTACACGCGATATTGTAGTTGAGCTTGGAGATTATGACAGAGAATTTGTAAGGCGCGATCGGATTGCGTATCCGTGGGGGAAAGATTTTCAAACCCATGATAAAGAACACCGCCGAAGAGTATCCGTGGAACCTGGATTTCCGGACCATGCGATCGTAAAGGGATATCTTAGTACAGAGAAAGATCAGAAAAAGTAAATCTGATGAAGCTGTAGACTATAAAAATAACACCCCCGGAAAAGTGTGACCGTTGTGTGGCAAGATGTTTGCTGATGCAGCGGTTACACTTTTTATGGGGCAAAAGGAAAGGAGGAGAATGAAAATGTTAGGAAAACTGCTTACCTTTTTGCTCACACTGTTCCTACCCTTTTTAGAAGGAACAAATATTGTATGATAAAATCGCGGATTAAAGAAAAAGGAGGAAGCGAAATGATGAAATTTGATAATGCAAAATATAGAACCGTACTCAATCTGATCAAGAAAACGGGCGAATTCAAGGGGAAAGCAGTACCCAGTAAGGCAAGGCTTCATGAGATGATTGGCGACGCACTTGGGATATCACATAATACGGTAAAGGACTGGGAAAGAGCAACATCAAATGGGCCAGATCCGAGAATTCCAGGCTTGCTGGAACAGCTGGAAGCATATCTGGAATTACCGGAGGGTGGACTGCGGGAAAGAACAGCTGAACCAATTAAACTGAATGAAGAGGAGAGAAAGATCATGAATACAACAACTGATTTTCAGAAACAGCAGATTATGGAGTGCTATGAAAGACTCAGAAAATTTGTCAGCGACATGGATATTGAGGATGAAAACGTATATTACGACATTCGCAATATGATCGAGGTGAAGAAAATTGCATTGCCGACAGCAGTATACAAGGCAATGATGAACTTCATGGATCAGGTCGTTGAACCATATGTATTTGAAGATACGACGGAGATCTTTTCCGAAGAGGAAGCAAAGCGCAATGAGAAAGGAATTGTGGAAATAAAGTCGGAGCAGGCATTTCAAAAGCTGATGGTTCGATTTATGGAGAAGCTGTCAGAACTGGATGCGAAGATCGAAACGTTTGCAGAGAGTGAGTTAAAGCCTTATCTCGAACGATAAGGCCGTGAAACAGGGCGGAGAGATATTGTCGATTTCGGTCGGGATATCTCTCCCACAACAAAGACAAGATCAGAAGAAAAAAGTTGGAGGGACAAAATGGGAAAACAAATTCAATTTACTAAGAAAGATGCTTATCATACCCCGGGCAAGGCAAAACGGGAGCGGATCAAAGTTACAACCATTCAAAAAGCCCATCTGCTGAAGAAATTCTCGAATGTCCTGCGGGATAACAAGGATGGTATCAGTTTCTGGTTCAATACAGAAAGATTCATGACAACGGCAAGAAGATATAATTTTGTAGCCTCCAGCATCCTGCGGGATATAGAATTATCAGAATATATTGAAGAGGATGAATCAGTGAGCCTCAAGACAATACGGAGATTGTTAAACTATTGTCAATACCCGGAGGAAGAGGAGCTTATGGTTGGAATTCAGGCGATCAAACATATTGGCAAGGCGTTATACGGGGATGAAGATGCCTTCCTGGAGGTCATTGACGAGGAAAGTCTGTGCTGCATGGCAGAGCAATATCTGGCAATGTAAGAGCCATAAATTTCAGAGTGCGGCAGTTCGGACAAAAATCTGACACCAGAAGGACAGTGAATCATGATACGATACTGCACAGAACTTCAGTCTGTGCAGTATCTGAACCTACATGTAGTATCAATACAGGAGGAAGAACATATGAAAAAAGAGAGCATGGAAGTCGTAGGAAGAATTGTAAAACGCGAGAGGGAGCTATTTGGCATTCGTGTAATAAAAAAGGACAACACATCAAAAGTGCGTCAGATGTACCCGGAAGCATGGCACATGTTTTACTTGTTAGAGAATGAAAATAATCTGGTTCCGCCGCTGGAAATCCAAGGTACGATGGAGGTGCTGAAAAATGATCAGATCCGCCTGCTGTGGTTCATTCATCCCATCATGATCAATGAGTGGAATATGGAGAACTGCATTTTGTTTGCCAATGAAGTAAACAGAGAGCTTGGCAACGGCGGCCGTTTCTGGGTAGATACGGAGTATTTTGATTTTGCGTATGAAGAGCGTTTTGAAGAAGAAATGCTGCAGCTTAGTGGGATGAATGTATTAGAACGGCATATGTTCGAATGGCCGCTTGGACAGTTCCGGGATATTCACATTCCGCTTATGATGCTTCTGCAGGGGAAATGGGGAGCTGAAACAGCCATTCGGTTTATCAAAGAACTCAGAGAAAATGGTTTCGTCGAAAATGAAAAATACGATCTGTTTCCGGATGCGTGATTTGAGAGCTGTTTTGGAAATGCAGCGAAATAAATGAGTACAAAGAATGGAGAAAGAAAAATGGCTAAAAAAGTGGATTACAAAAAATATAACTGCGTATTAGAGATGAGCAAATGGATGGGAAGCACACCGAAAGCCTTTAAAGCGGCAATCCTGAAAGAGGCTGTGCGCCAGAATGCGAACAGCGGTGGGAAGGTGGAAAAGAAGGAAATAAGAGCATGCAGAGCCGAAAAGCATAAGAAAAGGACATGCAAATAAAAATATGGTGGAGGCGAAAGATATGACGACAATTATCTGTGAGATGGATTCTATGGAGTTGTGTGTCTGGAAGGAAAAGCATCTGCAAAGGGCATGCAGCGGAGATGAATGGATTTTCCGGGAGAAAGAAAAAGAACCGGAAGGCATCCGGGTGAATTTTGATGTGACGCATGCATATGAGATATTCAGCTGTCTGGGCAGGTATTGGGGCGATTTCAATTCTTGCCCGGACAGCGAAACCATGGGACGGGTGGCAAAAAGATGGGAAGAAAAATATGGATTAAAGCTGGTGGAGCTTTCGCATGATACGCTGACCTTTCAAAGTGATCGTCGGATTTCGAAAAAGGAGGCGGTCGAGATTACAGAAGAAACGGTGGAGCTTTGTGCAGAAATTGTAAACGGAAAAGAAAATCAGCAGATCGAGACAATCAGCAGAACAGGGAGGATTACATTATGGTGGGATTAGTGCATAGCTTAAAAAATAAAAAAGAGGTTTTTATGAATGTAAATGATCTGGCAAAACAAGTTTCTTCAATCATCACACCGCAAACCGACAATTTTTACCGCGACATCCGCATCTATGGTCATTTCTTCCACAATACAAACGACACGATGTGGTGGGGCGATGTAGGAATGAAATTTCTGACGCGCGCTCCGTTTGATGTCCGGTGGCTGCGAGAGGAAAGATTAGACGATCCATATGGCGGATTTCTGTATGACGCCACGGTAGAAGATAAAGCCCTTATTATGTTTAAACATAAATACAACCAGGAAAAATATGATAAACCTGGGGCTGATTTTTCAGCCTGTTCCTACGAATTTTTCTATTCCAATCATCCGTTTTTGCGAACCGGATTGTGGAGTGGAACCATGCGTCCACGCTATGCGTATGTTGTCGATTTGAAAAACAAAAGCTTCAAACTGGCATCCCAATGGAAAACAAAGGTACCGCCTTACGACACGAAAGAGAAGTACGAACGCACGGAGCTGAATGAAATTTACAACACGCTGCAAAAGGAACTGGATGGAATCGCAGATCAGGTGCAGGCAGAATATCTTGAGATGCAGCGGAAAGCAGCCAGAGCAGCGTATGTGAGGGCATGTTTTGATCCGGTTAACGGACGTGAGGATAAAGAAGCCTTAGAAGAATATTATCGTGCCGAGCAGGAATTTGTGAAAGCTTTGTATACCTTGGCGGAAGCTGTCCTGAAAAGAAAGGAATGCACAGTGATTTATGATTTTCTGTCGGAATCCGGTACACTGACCAATAATAGAATTTCTATGCTGGCATTTCTTGCGGCAATTGAGAAAACAAGAATCTGGTAATGGACAGAAACTTCCCGATGTAAAAGAAAGGCAACAGAAGAAGTGGCCAAAAGAGTGTCCACATGCAGGAACGGTTCCATGATAAGATAAGGCATACCCGGAAAGTAAACCACAAGTTCAATGCAAATGCCGGAGAGAAGTGGAATAATAGGAGTACATCAGAACACCGGCGGATGCATCAGAATACCGAACAGATCAGGAGGAACAACTCGATATGACGTTGAACGAACTTTTCGCAATTCAGGAAGCAGACGTAACAAAAGAATTCCTGTTGAAAGCCGGCTGGAGTGAGATCGCAGAAGAACCGGCGGAGATATTCCGGCGGAGCAGGCTGGTTCCTGACGGAGTGGAATCACATAAGGAATACAAAAGTTAAAAGAGAAATATGAGTGAGGTAGCTCAGCCATGGTAGAGCAGAGAAACCAAGCCGATCATGGGTGTGGTCGGTACAGCAAAAGATCTATTGTCGCTGGTTCGATTCCAGCCCTCACTCCTGAAACATGAAAACTCACAGTCAACGTACAAAAGAATGGAGACGAGATCACAAATGAACACAGGATCTGCAATCGAAACTGAAAGATTATTCCTTCTCCCAAGCCGGACGGACAGAGACTCCGAGGCATTTTTACAAATGCTGCGGGATGATGGCGACTTCTACATATTCTGCGGAGTCAGCCCATCCGAAAAACATGTGATGGGGTTTGCCAACTACTTTGAGAGAACCGATCATGAGCTTTGCACCTATTCCATTTTTCCCAAACAGCAGAAAGACAAGTTTATTGGTTACGTAGGCGTACATAGAGAAATGGAAGACGAATACGAAATTGAATTTTATATCGCCAGAGAATACCGAAGAAACGGCTACTGTGAAGAAGCCAGCCGAGAGCTGATTAATCAGCTCTTTGGTGATGGGGTTTCTGCAAACGGAAAGAATCTTTTCGTCGATAAGCTGTATGTGACGACCCAGACAGAAAATGAACCAACGATCAGCCTGCTGCGGAAGCTGGGATTCAGAGAAGTAGAGGACGGCCCGATCATGGTTGTGCTGGGTAACATTTTCGAAAAAGAAGATAATTTTTTCGCACACGAAGTAGTAAAACTGGTACTGACAAAGGAAGAGTTTTCTGATGGCAATTAAATTTGAAGAACTGAGAAAATATGTTGCACGCAATGTCCGCTTATCCATCTGTTTTGAGGATGGTTATTACCACGATTATCTGATGATGTCAGACATTCCGGAACAGAAATATGCTGGCTTTTACATCTATGGAGTCGGAATGGTGGATGTGGAATTTTCCAGAGATGTCTATATGGCTTTGCCGGAACCGGAAGGAGAATGCTGGTGCAGCAAAGATGATACAATGAAACCTGCGATGGAACTTATGATTTCGGAAGAACCGCGGGATATCAAACGGAGTGTGGAACAGAAGCTTTTGTTCCGTGACCTAAAACCGTATCTGCAGATCGGCAGACATTTTTCTATCGTAAATCGAAATGACTGGTCATCTGAATACTATGAATATCGGAGTGAGATACCGGAGAAATACGATGATATGTATGTGTACGGCATCGGAATGGAAGAGTGTCCGCATGCTGAAAAAACGTGGATGGATGTTCAGTATGAAACTATTCGCAGAAAGCAGATGGTAATTGTGCTTTCTAATCAGCTGAGAGAAGATCTCAGGTCACTGTTCACACAGCAGTGAAACACTTACTGTTTCGATGCGTAAGAATGTGATTCAAATGTGAGCAACCCTCCCTTTGCGAAGCAAAATTTTAAATGAGAGCTGTGAATGTTCCAGTTCGCTGGGGCCGAGTGAACTGGGACGAGCTGGGAACAGAGTAGTCAAACATTTTTCATTCAACAAAAAGGAAAGAAGGCTAGACATATGGATAGAGATCATACTTTTGATTTACCGGATTTAACAGAAGATTTCTGGAAAACAGTTGTGTTTGCACAGAAGGAACATCCTTCTGGAATGGGAGGCCCGGGCTGTGTATGGCTGGTCAGCGAAGACGGCAAAGTATACTTTTTCGGTTTTGAAGAGACACCATTTTACAAATGCGACGAGCTTTTTCCGATCTTTGAGACGACCGATGAAAGAATTGGCTGGCATTACAAATACAAAGCAGAAGATCACAGATGGAAATATCTGGAGAAAGAAAATGCACTGATCCGGGAAGATATTCTGGATGCTTACAGCAAAGCGGCTGCAGAGGAGAAACAGACAAATGAAAAGTTCTGGTATTTGTATGGACCCAAGCTGGCAGGACTGGCAATTGGTGTGGATCATCTGGAACGGTATGATTATATTGGAAGCGTTCTTTACATGGAAAAAATAGAACAGGAAATGGCGGAGCATCAGAAAACATGGGAAAAAGACAAGCTGACGGAGAACGAATTTGACTGGAAACCGATGCATATGAACAATATTCCGGACAATCCCGAGATGGGTGTTTACGCACTGCTGATGAGAAGGGATGACGAAAAAATCAAGGGTGTAAAATACTCAATTCTGTATCAGTACGAGGAAAGCAGTCCTATGCTGTTTGACAGTGATGCAGAGATAGAAGCGTATATTCTTTTCTGTGAGGATTACGATGATATCATCGGTCCGTGGGACTATCATTCCGTCAGCAGACAGGAATGTGCAGAGCTTTACGGAAAAGAAAATCATTTCCCACCAGAGCTGGCATATTATGACTGGATCACGTTTTCGGATGGTGATATTCACAATTTCGGCAGATTTCTCCGCACATTCCAGAGTCTGGAAGAAGCCAAAGAATACGCGATGTATTATGCCAACGTGAACAGTGGCGGAATCAACAGGAAAACAATTCTGAAACAGGAAGAGGAATCCAGAATGGAAGACCATGCAAACCGCATTGCGCATTACGAGGCATATCAGATGTATCGAAAGCATTATAAAGAAATTCTGGATGCTATCAGCGAAGAAAACTGTTTCCCGGATTCCTGCAGCGGAGGCGGTGTGTATCTGCGGGATGCAATTTTAAAGAAAGTACCGGAAATCACAGAAGAACAGCTCAGGATAATCTGGAGAGAACTTCCATTTGTGCTCGAGAAGAGAACGCAGGAATGGATTGAACGGGAAAAGCAGTTCAGTGAGAACTATATCCGGAAGCATAGATAAGAGAAAAAGGATGGGGGAAAAGAAGGATGATTTTCCTGGCGGGATCTGAGGCGAGCGGAAAAACGAAAAAAGCGTTTGCATATGGCTGGAAAGAGCGAAAAACCAGCGAGGATGGAGTTCTCCTTTTTTCACTGCAGCATGAAAAGAAGGAGATGTGGAAGATTCTACAGAGCATGTACGGGCAGGAGGAGCTTTCCAAGATAGAAATTGATGATACACCAGCGATAATGGTGGAGAGAATGGCAGAAATCACAGCGCAGAAAGCAGAGAATGGAGCAATTTCTGTTTTTGTGATTGATGAAGTGCCGATGATGACGAGCAGGAAAAACTTTACCGACAGAAAAGAAGAGCTGCGGTATATGATTGGTCTGCTGAAAAAATGTGAGAAAAAAGAACGTGTTGTGATTGTAGCTGTTATTCCGGTATCGAAATACTGTACAGAAATGCAGAAGAAAAAAGAAGTGAGTACCTGTTATGGAGAAATAGAAAAACCAGAAAATTGTCTGGTTTTCGTATAGACAAGAACCTGTCCACATACGGAATACGGCTGGTGGTAAGATGACAGATAGAAAAAGATAATAAAATGTTCCGGTTTCAAAAAACAGTGAATCGGAACAATAGGAGTTCGTAGGGATGGAGGAAAGCAAATGCTGATTTACAAAGAACAATTACCAGAAGATACTATGGATGTCCGGCTGCTGGAACTGCCGTTTTCAACGGTGGAAGCAGCAAGAAAAGCAGTTTTAAAAATAGACATGCAGTATGGCACTCCGTGTATGTGGTATCAGGCAGATGCGGAGGAACAATGCTTGATCAGCGGGAAAAAGAACTCATTTTTGGTAATGGCGATCGGAACAGGGCATGACTGGGGGCATGTTCTATCACGTGATGGTTATATTGGAACGGCATTATTGTATGACGGTGCACTGGTATTGCATTATTTTCTGCTGGAAAAGCCGAACACGGAAAAGACAGAGACTGAAAAACAGGAAACGAAACAGTAAGAAAATACTTGCAGATAAGATACTCAAGGAATACAAAAAAACCGGACAGGACCAGGGAGGTATCATCGAATGATTCTTTATAAATACACGGCAGACTGTTCAAAACTGAATCTGGACCAGGAAGGTACAACGAAGGAAGGATATGAGGGCCTCTATCCCCGGCGAAGTGACATTGCGGAATGGAACAGTAAATTTTACACAGCCTACCGTACAGAAAAGAAGTTTTTCATTATGATCAGTGATATTCGGAAGGATAAGATGACGATTGTAGCTGGACTTGAAATGGAAGTGGATCCGCGGGAATGTGTGGATTATATTCGGAAGATACTGCCGGAAATGGAGCTGCTTGCATGTGAGGAGATCACAAGTGATGAGTTTTACAAAGAAATGGTCCGGACAGAACGGAATAACTGGACGGAGTGCTACATCCGGTCAATGAAGGAGGACTTAAAGCTTGCTACGGAACCGGAGCACAGCTATTATGAACCTGTTGCGTATCAGGTAAGTGAACGGATTTATACCGCTCAAAACATAACCAGACAAAAGCAGGCGGAGCAGATGCAGGAAATTATGGCATCGGAGAGCTTCTATGAAGAGATGGAGCGGATTTATGCTCCGGAAAATGAAAAACGTTTTGTTGGGCATCCCGTGCATTATCTGATCACAGCCGGTGACAAAGCGGCTGCGGATGATATGATTGATATTCTGATTCCAGCCCTTCTGGAGAATCAGAGACTGCTGAGCGGCAGGGCTTATGATGTACAGAAGATGACACATAAAGCAGAACGGGAAGGAAATTTTGACAATATTTTCTCCGGTGCCCAAGGTGGTACGGTGATCTTAAGTCTGGAAGGCGAAAAGAGTACCGGAATGTATGCCACCGGCAACTATGATCTGGCGAAAGCACTTGGGAATAAGCTGAATGAGTATGGAAATTCTACCTTATTTATCTTTGTAGATATTTCCGGAAACCGCAGTGTATCGGATGATACGATAGCGGAAATCCTTTCCAATGCGGATCTGATTCAGATTCAGGAAGGCCAGGGAGATCTGAAGCGGGCGTCTGCTTATCTGAAACGTCTGGCGGAGAAAACGGAGTATCACGATTACACGATAGACGAGCTGACGCAGTATCTCCCGAAAGAGAAGAAGCTGTATTCGGTTTCGGATATTTATAACGCTTACAACCGCTGGTATGGCCGCGGATTGAAAACCCATATCTACAAGGTCTATAAGGAAAAAGACCTGGTCAAAATTGAACTGAAAAAGAAGACAGATAAGCCTTACTTGGAGCTGCAGAAAATGGTAGGCCTGTCGGAGGTAAAGAAAGTGACAGATGAGATCCTGGCGGCGGCCAAGATGCAGAAGATGCGGAAACAGATGGGTCTTCCGGGGGTTCAGTCATCCATGCATATGCTGTTTTCCGGAAATCCAGGGACAGCAAAGACAACCGTGGCGCGTCTGCTATCCCAGGTCTTGAAGGAAGAGGAAGTGCTGAAATATGGCCACATTGTAGAGTGCGGCAGGCAGGATCTGGTCGGAAAGTACGTCGGCTGGACAGCACAGATTGTTGAGAGTAAATTTCAGGCGGCGCGTGGCGGCATTCTGTTTATCGATGAGGCGTATTCTCTTGTAGAAGACAACCGCACGTATGGCGCCGAGGCAATCAATACCATTGTGCAGGAGATGGAGAATTACCGGGATGAGGTCATTGTCATTTTTGCAGGATATCCGGAGAAGATGAAGGAGTTTCTGGAGCAGAATGAAGGTCTTGCAAGCCGCATTGCCTTTCACCTGAATTTCCCGGATTACTCACCGGAAGAACTGATGCAGATTCTGGATCTGATGCTGGAAAAATCGGAATACCGGATGGACGAAAGAACAAGGGAAAAATGCTTTTCCATCTGCGCCGATGCATGCCGGGAAGAAAATTACGGTAATGGACGGTTTGTCAGAAACCTGCTGGATCACGCTATCATGCGCCAGGCAGACCGCCTGATTCGGGAACATCAGAATGGTACGCTGGAAAAAGAGGAGGCCTGTCTTCTGACGGCGGACGATTTCGAGATGATCGGCCTGAAAAAGAAACCACAGAGCCGGCAGATCGGATTCTGTGCCGGGCGAACAGCATAAAAAATCAGCAAAAAAAAATTAAACCAGCGGTTAAGTGCAGAAAACGAAAGCATGTGATACAGTATATACATGAAGATTGCGGGAGTGCAAAGCACGTAGCAATCTGGTATCAAAGGGGTCAAAAAACCTTTTGACTCCAACATCTATACATAACAAAACACAGATATTCACAAAAAGACCAGAAAGGGGGAATGAGCACATGAAGTTAAGCGAGCTGTTGAATGTGTTGAAAACAGCAGAAACTGCGGAAGAGATGGATGTGAGACGAGAAGAAATCGCAGCACTGATTCCGGCTGTACGAACCATGTTCGGCTATGATCAGAAGAACAGTGCACATCAGTATGACTTATGGATGCATTCCCTCCATGTGGTCTGCAATCTTCCGCGGAGGATGGAAAATGATATGGTCTATCTGGCGGCGCTGCTGCACGATATCGGAAAGCCTGAAGCGCAGTGCAGGGGAAAACGCGAGTGTGATCCGGACATGCATTACTACGGTCATCCCGAAAAAAGCATGGAAATCGTGCGCGATATCGTGATCCCGGAGCTGGACCGGCAGGGGTATGTGATTCCGTGTTTCGATGTACAGGAACTTCTTTATTACGTGAAATACCACGATGATCATGTCAGTGTGAAATTAAAGCACGTCAGACGCCACACAAAAATGGCCAGCTTTGCGATGTTTCAAAACCTGATGCTGCTGCAGACGGCAGATGCCAAAGCACATATTCAGATCCCTGTTATCGCCGAGCGGGCAGAAATCTGCGGACGGCTTGCCGGTGAGGAAGGCAGACTTCTCTATCAGAGGATTCTGGATGGGGAGTAAGCAGATGAGCCGGAGCCGTAAAAAAACGTCTGTCAGCAAAGGACGATGCAAAAATTCCCGCTGGGCAAAGCACGCGGCAAATAAGAGGGTTCGACGGGCGAAAACACTGTGGGGAAAATCAAAAGCATTTCGAAAGATTTCTGAGATATGGGATATCTGCGACTGGAAATTTTACGGTGAGAGACCCTGGAATCCGAATCGGGAAGAAAAAAATCAATGGGAAAAATGCTATTACAGAAAATGATCTGGAAAAGATGCATGAAACCATGGATGAATTATGAACCAAGATCCCGAAAGGAAATCCTGAGCTGGAGACAGAAGACAGAAACACTAAAATAACAGAATAAGGCGGTAGTTTAACGGGCAAAACCTGTGCAGAAAAAATGTTTCATGTTTGTGGAACACACAGCAACTTTTTAGGAGAATAGGGAGGCACAGAATGCAGGTTCAAGTCCTGCCCGCCTTACGCGAGTGAGGTAGCTTAAAAGAAAGAGCGCGAAAAAACGGTCATGTGCGTGACCGTAACGGCAAACTTTTTTCCAGTGGTAATGGCGAAGATGCCGGTTCAAATCCGGCCCTCACTCAGAAAAAACAGAAGAGCAAACGAGAAAGAATGGAGTCCATAGATCCAGAAAAGGATGTCTGGAGAAAACAGTGGAACGAAGGAAAGGAGCGGCAGCGATGGATTTTGCAGAATGGATACGGGAGCAGGCGACAAAAACTTATACAGAAAATGGAGCAGCAGCACGGAACACAACCGGCGATGCGCGGCTGGATCTGTTTGCGACAATTGGATCCCTGCGCAGAGCGGATCCGGAAAGAATTGAGCTTCTGTTTGCGGAAGCATATCAGGCAGACCCGCTGTTCGCATTGAAAATCCTGTTTTATGCGCGTGATATCCGGGAAGGTCTCGGCGAGAGACGTGTCTTTCGGATTCTACTACAGTATCTTGCCGAGTACCATCCGCAGGCAGTCATTGCCAACCTTGACCTGATTGGTGTTTTCGGCCGTTTTGACGACTGGTACTGCCTGATCGGAACTGGCGTTGAGGACGAGATGTGGAGTGCCATGAAGCAGCAGCTGGAAGCAGATCTGAAAAACTTCCAGGAGGGAAAAAGCGTTTCCCTGCTTGCTAAATGGATCAAAACGGCAGACTCTAAAAATACGGAGACGAGAAAACTCGGCATTCTGACGGCGCAGAAACTCGGCTATCCGGTTTACAACTTCAAAAGAATCGTCCGTTCCCTGCGGAAATATATCGGTGTGCTGGAAGTGAAAATGTCAGAAGGAAAGTGGGAGGAGATCGTTTACCCGGAGGTCTCCGGAAGAGCCATGATGATTTACAGGAACGCATTTCGAAAACATGATGAAAAGCGTTTTAACCAGTATCTGGCGAAGGCACTGGATGGAAAAGAAAAGATTCATGCGGAGACGCTGTACCCGTACGATCTCGTGGAAAAAGTTCTGTATGGACGTCAATGGAATCAGGTATTGGAGGCGCAGTGGAGGCAGCTGCCGGATTATGTGGCGCAGGAAACGAATGCAATTGTCATTGCAGATGTTTCCGGTTCCATGAGTGGAAGACCCTTGGCGACATCCATTGGTCTTGCTATTTACTTTGCAGAGCGGAACCGGGGCGCTTACCACAATCTTTTCATGACGTTCAGCCAGAAGCCGGAATTTGTTTCTCTGAGAGGGGAAACCCTGTTGCAGAAAATCAAATACGTCGAGCGTACGGAATGGGGGATGAATACTAATCTTCAGGCTGCATTTGAGCGGGTTCTGGAAACAGCGATGGATCACGATGTACCGCCGGAAGAAATGCCGAAAGCGCTGATCGTTGTATCTGACATGGAGATCGACAGATGCGGAGACCGCAATTGGATGTTTTATGATCATATGAAAGAAAAGTACGAGTATTGCGGCTACCAATTGCCGAATATTATTTTCTGGAATGTAGACAGCCGAAACGATATTTTCCATGCCGACAGTCGGAGAAAAGGTGTCCAGCTATACAGCGGCCAGTCGGTTACGACATTCCAGAATCTCCTGAACAATATTGACAGCACACCGGTCAAATCGATGGAAAAAGTGATTGAGAGCGAGCGGTACGCATGCGTCAGAACTGGAAATGCGGCATGAAAATGTTAAAGTTAGCAGTATGGATAGAAAGCTTTCAAAAGATGTAAAGCTGATATTGGAAAATAGAATGTAGAAGAATAAAGGAAAAGAGGACACTATGGCATCAAGCATGATTCACTTGGCAATTGTACAGGAGATGAGAAAGGAAGTCTCGTTTCGAGATATCAACCGCCTGTTTCTTGGGGTGATTCTGCCGGATGGGGCGGTGGCGGGAAATAGCCATTTAAAGAAGAAAATCTGCGAAAATACCAGATACACATACGATCTCGAATGTTTCCGCGACAGATACGGGAAATACATGGAGAAGGATGATTTATATCTCGGCTATTATCTTCATCTGATCCAGGATATGCTATATCGGAGATTTATGTATGGGGAGCATGGCTGGAATTCGAGCGTTCCTGGAAATGTAGAAAAACTGCATCGGGACTACGAGATATTAAATGAATATGTTTCGAAAAAATATGGCCTTTCCCAGGAAATGATCCAGGAGCTGGATCTTACAGAAGAGCCATTGGCACAGCTTGCTGAATTCGATGTGAAAGGTCTTATAAAAGAAGTCCGCGGGGAATTCGTCCAGAGAAAAGAAGAGAAATTGTCCATCCTTACCAGACAAATGGCCAACGAGTACATCGTACGCGCGACGGAATTCTGCGTGGAAGAGCTAAAGGCACTGTCCAAAGGGAAATCAGGTCTGGACAGTACTGTGTGGAGCTGGGAAAAACCAGAAAACATATCACATGAAAAATTAAACCAGAAGTTAAATGCAAAAATCGAAAATATGTAATATAGTATATACAGAACAAAGCACGGACATTCACAAAAAGAACAGAGACGTGCAGAAAGCAGGAATGCAGCAGACACATTTATGAGTGCAGACCGCAGGCATACAATGTGGGATGTATGAAGCCATGGATGAATTATGAACCAAGGTCTCTGAAGGAAATCCTGAGCTTTAGAGAGAAGGCTGAGGCAGGAAAATAGCATCTCCACCGATGATATAAAGCAAGTCAGAGTGGAACAGCATTTGATACACATCAGTATCCACAAAAAATGTGGCTGAAAATAAGGCGGTAGTTTAACGGGCAAAACCTGTGCAGAAAAATGTTTCATGTTTGTGGAACGTACAGCAAATTTTTCGTAGAGGATAAGGCACAGAATGCAGGTTCAAGTCCTGCCCGCCTTATGCGATTGAGATAGCTCAAAAGAAAGGAGCGGCAGCGATGGAACAGATCATCGAAAGCGAGCGGTATGCGTGTGTCAGAACAGGGATGTGGAAGAAAAGATGTAAAGTTGTGATTGGAAAACAGGATGTAGGAGAATAAAAGAAAAACGGACGCTGTGTTTCAAAGATGAAGCAGTGTCCGTTTTTTACTATATGTAAGATACCGGGGTCAAAGGGGTCAAAAAGCCTTTTGACCCCAACATCTATTTAAGAAAAGTTGACAGTTGAAAAATTATCCAAAATACTCTCCCGCCAGTTCCTTAAACGCCGGCAGTGCCCGCTCAATTTGTGCAGTGGTAACGCAGTACGCGATCCGTACGAATCCCGGTGCACCGAAGTCATCGCCGGGTACAAGAAGAAGTTCGTATTTTTTCGCTTTCTCACAGAATGCATACGCGTCCGGTTCCGGAGTTTTCATGAAGAGATAGAAAGCACCGTCCGGGTGAACGCAGGTGAAGCCGTAGGCGGTTAATGAATCATACAGCAGATCGCGGTTTTTTTTGTAGACCGAAAGATCAGAAACTTGTCCTGCGCATTTGGCGATGACGTGTTGGATCAGGCTTGGTGCGCAGACGAAGCCGAGGGCGCGTCCGGAGCCGCAGACGGCTGCGTAGATGGTTCTTGCATCATCGACCTCATCCGGAACGAGAACGTAGCCGATACGCTCGCCAGGCAGGGAGAGGGATTTGCTGTAGGAGTAGCAGACCAGCGTGTTTTTGTAATATTTTGTCAGATACGGAACTTCCACGTCTCCGTAGACAAGCTCGCGGTACGGTTCATCAACGATCAGATAAATCGGATGACCGTATTCGGCAGATTTTGTTTCCAGAAAAGCAGCGAGCTTCTGAATGTTTTCTTCGGTGTAGACAACGCCGGACGGATTGTTCGGGGAATTGACGAAAACACCTTTGGTGTGCGCTGTGACAGCGGCCGAGAGGCGGTCAAAGTCGATCTGGAACGTGGAAGAATCAGCCGGCGTTTCGATCATGGCTGCGCCTGCAGATTCGATGAAAACACGGTATTCCGGAAAGTACGGGGTAAATACGATATACTCGTCGCCCGGAACGGTTAAAGCGCCAAGGACGATGCGGAGCGAAGCGGCTGCACCGCAGGTCATATAGAAGTTGTCGGCATGGAACGCGGTACCAAAGCGTTTGTTCAGGTCGGCTGCAACGGCGGCGCGGGTATCGGCATCGCCCTGCGCGGAGGTGTAGCCGAAGAGATAGTAATCGTCTTTGGAATCGAGCAGCTCCTTGATGGTCTCATGAACGGAGGCCGGAGCCGGCACGTTTGGGTTTCCGATACTGAAATCAAAGACGTTTTCTGAGCCGATCTCGGCAGCGCGTTTTTTACTGTATTCGAAAATCTCGCGGATTACCGATTTTTTTGTGCCGAGAGTTACCATTTTTTCTGAAATCATGTGTCAATCCTCCTGAAGTAAATTGTTTGCCGCTGTTTTAAATGAACTGTAAATATTATTCTTTTTTCTGCTTTTTCCTTATTCTAGCAGACAAAGACTGAATTGTAAATGCAGCATTTTCGGTCTCATGCTCCCGCAGGCTGAAAAGATGGCGGAAGCACACTACGAGTGATACCAGCAGACTGCCGAGCCGCACGGACGGAAGAAAGCGGGAAATTTGTGCGGCAACGGCAAACCCGGAGAACGAAACGATCGAGCGCAGACTGTGTGGCTGGATAATGAGAATCAACGAAAACGTCAGATAAAACGCTGCCAGAAGAAGCGCCGGCCGCAGATCCGGCAGGAGGCCGAGCAGCACGCCGAACGAGACAGAGATCGCCTTTCCGCCTTTCGCAGGCTGCAGAAACGGCCATGCGTGTCCGGCCACCGGGGCGAGCAGAATCAGGGCGAAAATCCAGGAACCCATCGAAACAGCGGAACTGTGCGCCGCCAGAAACACCGGCAGAAATCCCTTCCCGATATCGCACAGGACGCAGAGCAGTCCAATCCGCAGTCCAGCCACTGAAAAGGCGTTGAAGGCGCCTGGATTCTGATCTTCATTCACAGTTCGGACATCCACGTGGCAGAAGTATTTTGGAATCAGGTACGAATACAGTACGCTGCCCGAGAGGTACCCGAAGAAACTATAAAACAGATAAGCAGTAAGCATCATAAGCAGTTACTCCGAAACTAATTTTTCCAAAAGGTGTGTAATTGAC
Source organism: Blautia sp. OM06-15AC (assembly GCF_003481425.1). Lineage (NCBI taxonomy): Bacteria > Bacillati > Bacillota > Clostridia > Lachnospirales > Lachnospiraceae > Blautia > Blautia sp. OM06-15AC. The sequence goes on from NZ_QULD01000007.1 coordinate 95,233, forward strand.
GTTCCCGCCTGCGGATGGCTGTTTTGATGCTGGGCATCGCGCATCGCAATCTGACGTGCATCATCGCAGGCAAGCGAAATACCGGCCTCTGCCAGCTCTTTCTGATGTGCGCCGGTCACGGACATTCCGCGTGAGACAAAAAAAGCACGGTTTTTTGTTTCGCAACCCGGAATCGGATCAGTGTGGACGAGCGGAACGCGCCGCACAGCGGCCTCGGTACTGCTTAAGCCCCCGGGCTTTGTAAACAGCACATCGGCAGCGGCCATATATTCCGCAACGTGGCGTGTAAAACCGATGATATGTACATTTGGGTTCTTATGGAACTGCAGCCGGAGCGAACGCATCCGTTTTTTATTATTTCCGCAGATGATCACAGCCTGTTCGCCGTTTTCCAGCCGGGAAACGAGTTCATGTGCGAGCAGATGCACTTTGCCGAATCCCATACTGCCGCTCATGACGAGAAACAGCGGAGCATTCTCGGGAAGACCGAGATGGCGGCGCACATCCTCTTTGGATGCAGGGCGCGCAAATGCGGGCCGCACCGGAATACCGAGAGGAAGCAGTTTTTCTTCCGGGATACCGCAGGATGCAAACTCCGGGATCAGATCCTTGTGCGGAACCACATAGTAATCGCAGTTCGTCTCTTCCCAGAACGGAATGCATGCGTAATCGGTGGCAACGGCAACGCAGGGAATCGTCAGCCGTCCTTTCTGTTTCATCCAGGTCAGTGTTTCCGCCGGATAAAGATGTGTGGTGACAACGGCATTAAAATGGTTTTGATCAATATAATCTGCAAGTGCATTTCCAAGCCGCGCATTTGCATAGTAAACGGGGGATTTCCAGGGAAATTTCCGTACCAGCTCACCAAGCTGATAGAGTGCGCCGAAGCCGGCCGGAAAAACGGAGACAAGCTTCACATAAGCTCCGCCGACCAGTGCGGAGGTATGCTTTCGCCCGAGGCTCATCAGATCCAGAACCTCGGCTTCGTGGTGATAGAAATTCAGACTTTCTTTTAATGCAGAGGCCGCAGCATTGTGGCCGCCGCCGGTATTGCAGGATAAAATCAGTACCTTCATAAGAAAAACTCCATTCTTTTGTTGTATCTCCGAAAGAAACAGGATCACGAGATTTTTCAGACACGCTCTAGTATAGAACGCTGTTATATTTCGGGCAATCCACAAAAGGAGAAAAGTGTCTGATATAACAGGAAGGCGGCAGGCAGCAGAAATATCGGGGAGACGCAGACGGAGCATCCGCCTGCGGATCAAGATTTTGAGAGAAAGGAAGGAAAACGACTGGTGCCTGAAAAAATTGGTAAAATAGAATAAAACTGAAAGAAAAAGAAACAAAAAACAGGATAAAATGCTGAAAAATAAATTGACATCCCATCCAAAACTTCGTATCATAGAGACAGAATGGGGCGCGTTCGGGAAACGATCGGCGCACCAGATCATAAGGAGGTAAACTTAAAATGGGTAAATGGCAGAGAAGTCTTTACCAGCCGGTTCTGCCGCTGGGAAAAGACGGAAAAAGGGTAACAGGAAGCGCTGAACATATCGCACTTTCCAGAAAAGCAGCAGGCGAGGGTATGGTTCTGGTAAAAAACGAGAACGACACACTGCCGCTCGCAAAAGGCACAAAGGTAGCCTTATTCGGAAAAGGAACGATTGATTACGTAAAAGGCGGCGGCGGAAGCGGTGACGTTACGGTCGAGTATATCCGCAACTTCTACGAAGGCATGAAGATCAAAGAAGCCGAGGGGGAGGTTTCTCTGTTCCATGAACTTCCGGAATTCTATGAGAAAAATGTAAAAGAACAGTATGCTGCAGGTGCGGTACCGGGCATGACAAGAGAGCCGGAAGTACCGGACGAGCTGGTACAGAAAGCAAAAGCATATACCGATACCGCAATCATCACCATCTGCCGCTTCTCCGGCGAGGGCTGGGACCGCAAATGCCAGATCACCGAGGAAGGCTATGAGCTGTTTGAGGATGAGAAAAAACAGATCGAGCTGAGCGCCAGCATCTTCGAAAACGGCGACTTCTGCCTGACAAACGGCGAAGCAGCCATGGTAGAAAAAGTAAAAGCAAACTTTAAAAATGTCATCGTTGTCATGAACGTCGGCGGTATGGTTGATACCAGCTGGTTCAAAGACTGCAAAGAGATTCCGGCGGTGCTGATGGCATGGCAGGGCGGCATGGAAGGCGGCCTCGCGGCAGCGGACGTTGTAACAGGCGACGTCAACCCATCCGGTAAACTGGTTGATACCTACGCAGCAACCCTCGAGGATTATCCATCCACCGAGAACTTCCATAAATCCGTTTATTACGTGGATTACAACGAGGATATCTACGTTGGCTACCGTTATTTCGAGACGATTCCTGGCGCAGCGGAGAAGGTCAATTATCCGTTCGGCTTCGGCCTTTCCTACACCAGCTTTGAGACAGAGGTTCTGGGTGCAGAAGAGAAGGACGGAAAGATTGTTGTAAAAGCATCTGTTACCAACACTGGAAAACGTGCCGGAAAAGAAGTTGTACAGCTCTACTACGGCGCACCGCAGGGCAAGCTTGGCAAACCGGCCAAAGAGCTTGGCGCTTACCGGAAAACAAGACTGCTGCAGCCAGGCGAGACACAGAGAGTCGTTCTTTCCTTTACAGTGGAAGATATGGCATCTTTTGATGACCTTGGAAAGGTTGCAAAATCTGCCTATGTTCTTGAGGCAGGAAGCTACGTTTTCTACGTTGGAAACAATGTAAGAGATGCGAAGAAACTGGACTTCACCTACGATCTGGCAGAGGCAAAAGTGACTGCACAGTACACCAGCCTTGCCGCTCCGCATAAGCTGGAAAAACGTCTCCTTGCGGATGGAACCTACGAAGCGCTTCCGACCGATAACGGCCCTGTCGAGGAAGAAGGACTGGAGCGTCAGGATAAGCTGACTCTGGAGGGTTTCCTCCCGGCAGTCAAAGCACAGGAGAGAAAGAGTTTTGGCGAGCTTATGGAGGCAGCAAAGACGAATCCGAACCTGATGAATGTGGTCGAAGGAAAAGAAACGCTCGACGAGTTTGTAGATAAGCTTCCGACAGAAGCACTTATTCATCTGCTCGGCGGCCAGCCGAACACAGGAGTTGCCAACACGTTTGGCATGGGAAATCTGCCTGAGTACGGCATCCCGAATATCATGACCGCAGACGGACCGGCAGGCCTTCGCATTCAGCCGCAGTGTGGCGTCAACACGACCGCATGGCCGTGTGCAACATTGCTTGCCTGCACCTGGGATCCGGAGCTGATCGAAGAGATCGGTAAAGCCGGCGGAGAGGAAGTCAAAGAAAACAATATCGGCATCTGGCTAACCCCGGCTGTCAACATTCACAGAAGCCCGCTCTGCGGAAGAAACTTCGAGTATTATTCCGAGGATCCGCTTGTGGCCGGAAAATCCGGTGCGGCAATGGTACGCGGTATGCAGTCCGAGCATATCGGGGCAAGTGTGAAACACTTCTGCTGCAACAACAAAGAAACAAACCGAAAAGACAGCGATTCCCGCGTTTCCGAGCGTGCGTTGCGTGAGATTTACCTGAAAGCCTTCGAGATCATCGTAAAAGAGGCAGATCCATACACAATCATGTCGTCCTACAACCTGATCAACGGCGTTCAGGCATCTGAGAACAAGGATCTTTTGACCGGTATTCTGCGCGGTGAGTGGGACTTTAAGGGAATGGTAACGACCGACTGGTGGACACACGGCGAGCATTACCGCGAGACAAAAGCCGGAAATGATATCAAGATGGCAAACGGATACGAGGAGCGCGTACAGGAGGCATTTGAGAAGGGATACATCACCCGCGACGAAATCGCTCTTTGTGCAAAACGAATCCTGACCATGATTCTTCGCATGGACTGATGTGGATGCATGTGAATAAATAAAGAAAAGTGTGGATAACACATAAAAAAATCGTATGCTGTTGTGGAAAAAGCAACAGCATACGATTTTTTACTTTCCGGACAGGATTCTTTCCTGTTTACACGGCAATGATCTGTAGCAAGACTCTGGCGACCGCAGCGCAGTAAAAACGAGCGGAAACTACAGGAAAAAAACTGTTTTCAGGCGGCAGCCTTCTGTAGTTCTGCCATAATCTTAAATTCCCGCACGACCATAACGATGCTGACTGATGCGGCTGCAAGGTCTGCAATCGGTGCAGTGTACATCACGCCGTCAATGCCGAAGAGATACGGAAAAATCAGCAGCAGCGGAAGCAGGAAAATAATCTGTCTCGTCAGCGAAAGAAAAATACCCTTCTTCGGTGCTCCGATTGAGGTAAAGAAATTCGAGCTGACCGGCTGGATACCGTTCAGGAATGTGAAAAACAGGAAAATGCGGAAGTACCGCTCTGCAAAATGCAGGTACTCTTCTGAACCGGAACCAAAAATGCCGATAATCTGGCGCGGAAAGAACTGGAAGCAGAGGAAGGCGACGATGGAAATGGCAGTCGCCGCAAAAACTGCTTTTTTATAGGCGTCCTTCACGCGGTCATATTTCTGCGCACCGAAGTTGAAGCTGACAATCGGCTGAAGTCCCTGGGAAATGCCGATGACAAAGGAGAAGAACAGCATATTCACCTTTGAAATAATGCCGGCGCATGCAAGCGGAATGTCGCTTCCATAGACGGAATTGGAACCGTAGTGGGTCAGTGTGTTGTTCATAACGATCTGAACGACCATCATTGCCACCTGGTTGAACGCAGGAGTTGCACCAAGCGCAGCAATCCGTGCCCAGCAGGCCATGTTCGGTTTCAGATCGGAAAGAGAGAGCGGCAGCGTCTTAAAACCGCGCAGATAGAAGACAACGAGCGCGAACGATAAAATCTGTCCGGTGATCGTGGCGAGCGCTGCACCTGCCATGCCCATGTGGAAAACGAAGATGAACAGCGGGTCGAGAATCGTGTTGACGATCGCGCCGACCAGGTTGCACAGCATGGAAAATTTCGGGCTGCCATCCGCGCGGATCAGGTTGGAGCCGCCGATTGTGACGATCAGAAACGGGAAGCCGATGGAGGTGATTCTGGTGTAAGTACAGGCGTAATCAATGACGTCCGGTGTTGCACCAAAGAGAAGCATCATCGGGCGCAGAAAAAGCTGAACGGCAACGCAGAGAATCACACCGAGGATTGCCAGCATGGAGATGGCACTTCCAACATAAGATTTCGCGTGCTCCGGCTCTCGTCTGCCCATGCAGAGATTGAAGTTTGCAGCACCGCCGATGCCGCAGAGCAGACCGATGGATGTGCAGACCATGCTGAGTGGGAACGCTACGTTGGTCGCTGCGTTTCCGAGCACGCCGATGCTGTGACCGATAAAGAGCTGGTCTACCATGTTATAGAGGGCGCTGACGAGCATCGCGATGACGCTCGGAATCGCAAAACGCCGCAAAAGAGAGCTGACCGGTTCCGAGCCGAGAGGATTTTCGGAAGGTTTCATAGAGGGTATCTCCTTTCAAATGAGGTAAAAGTTCATCGTTTGTATCGGGTGAAAATTCCCGGAAAAACTCCGAGACTATATAGTATACCATAGAAAGAAAACAGAAAACAAGAGGGTGACCGCTATTTTCAGGAAGTGTAACAGAATCGTAGCAGAACTCTCTGCATTTTTAAAAAAGAGATTGACAAAAATGAAATATTAACCTATATTGTAACAAGGTTAACAATTCAAAGACAGAAAGAATTGCATACAAGAACCTACGAGGAGGACTTACATTCATGAAAAAATCAAAACTTACAACAAAACAGATTGTACTGACCGGCATGATGACGGCAGTGCTTGCGGTACTGTCCATTGTGACGATTCCGCTTCCGACCGGCGTTCCGGTGACGCTGCAGACCTTTGCAATGGCATTTTGCGGCTACGTGCTTGGCTGGAAATTGGGAGGTGCATCGTCCGCTCTTTATCTGATCCTCGGCGCGATCGGCGTTCCGGTTTATGCCGGCATGAGCGGTGGCTTCGGCGCTCTTCTCGGACCGGCCGGCGGCTTTATTTTCGGATTTATTCCGATGGCAATGCTCTGCGGTGCCGGAATTAAAAAAGGCTTCCCGGGCAAACCATTCGTTCTTGGAATCGCAGGTCTTGCGGTATGTCACGCATTCGGTGTGGTACAGTTTTCCATTGTAACAGGAAACACGATCCCGGCTTCGTTCCTTGCAGTTTCCGTTCCGTACATCGTAAAAGATGTGATTTCCGTTGTAGTAGCTGAAATTCTCGGTGTAGCCGTTCGAAAAGCACTGTCAGCAGCTCATGTAATGAACTACGGAACCGCAGCATAATCACAGAGCGTTTCTGAAAAACCAAAAGATAAAAACAAGAGACAGGCATCCTGACAATCTGCCAGGTGTCTGTCTTTTTCTGTTTTGTCAAGCGGATATTCGCAATCCGCTTCGCTACTTGCCTGATTCGGTTAAAGTATTCCGCAGCAGCAGCGGTTATTTGAAAACGTGCAAAATGCATTTCATACAGTTTCAAAATTTTAATGAATTCCTAAGAAAGAGGCAAGAAGGCGTTAAGGGAGATATGGTAGGATAGAAAGCAGGAAAGAACAACAAAGGGGTTTGAAACCATGAGAAAAAGAACACGAAAACACCGGGGAACAGCGGGAAAAATGGTTGGAGGTTTTCTGGCATTTTTCTGCCTGATCCTGCTGACGGCCGGAATGTTCTGGGCAATCCAGGGATATGTTTCCTATCAGAAGGCAGTGAAGGAAAAGCCGCTCGCGCAGGCAGTAGAGGAAGCCAGAAGCGGAGCACAGTGGGCTTCTCTTGAACAGGTGCCGGATCTGTACAAAAAAGCGGTGCTTGCTGTTGAGGATCATCGGTATTACACACATCACGGGATAGACTGGATCAGCATGGCGCGGGCCGTTGTACATGATATCCGCGTGATGAAACCGGAGCAGGGAGGCAGTACCATCACACAACAGCTGGTAAAAAACATGTATTACGATCAGAATAAGACATTTGCCAGGAAAGCGGCAGAGGCGTGGACGGCACTCTATGTGGAACGGCAGCTCTCGAAAGAAGAAATTCTGGAATTGTACATCAATACCATCTATTTCGGGGATGGCTACTATGGACTGAAAGAAGCATCGCTTGGCTACTTCGGGAAAGAACCGCAGGAGCTGACCGACAGCGAAGCCGTTCTCCTCGCCGGAATCCCGAATGCACCGTCCGCCTACGCGCCGTCGCGCCACGCGGATCTGGCGCTGCAGCGGGAAAAGCAGGTGCTGGCGGCAATGGTAAAATATGGATACCTGGAACAAAGTGAGACGGACAGCCTGCTGTGGGATGCGGCAGCCGATCCGGTTCTGGCACGATAGAAAGAAAAGTGAGGAAAAAAGAATGGGAAAACTGATCAGACTGGGGGCAACAGCGCTGTCCATGATTGGAATTTTGGTGATGATTCTCTGTGTGCAGGCGGCGATTTTATTTGTGAGGCTGTGCATCCGAAGAAAGCAGAAAAAAATTGAGCTGAAATAAGAGAAAGAAAAATGTGAGCAGAATTGCCGGAAGAAAAACGGTGATTCTGCTCGCGTTTTTTTCTGTGAGCAATCCGATTGCGTTTCCGCCGGGAAAAAGGTATAATGAAAAACAGGTAAAAAAATGGTAAAACAGACAGCTTTTGAGGAAAAATAAATGGAACAGAAAGACAGCGCAGAACGGATTTTAAAACAGATTCCCTATGAGATCGTGTATTCCGCCCGCAAAACGCTCGCCGTCCAGGTCAAAGCGGGTGGAAGCGTGGTGGTGCGCGCACCGAAACGGATGGCAAAATACAAAATCGAAGCATTCTTAAAAGAAAAACAGGATTGGATTCACACACACCGGGAAAAAGCGTTGGCGGCCGCAGAGCAGAAAGCAGCGAACCGTCTGACGGAAGCAGAACGAAAAGCGGCGGTTAAACGTGCGGCGCAGATGCTGGCGGAAAAGACGGCACATTTTGCAAAAGAGATGGGCGTAACGTATGGCAGAATCACAATTCGTGAGCAGAAAACCCGCTGGGGCAGCTGCAGCAGCGCCGGAAACCTGAACTACAACTGGAAACTGGTGCTGATGCCGGAGCGCGTGATGGATTACGTCGTTATCCACGAGCTGGCGCACCAGAAAGAGATGAACCATTCCGCGCGGTTTTACGCGGTGGTGGCACAGCAGATTCCCGATTACAAAGTGTGGCAGAGCTGGCTGAAGGAGCATGGAAGAGAGTACTGAAAAAGAGAGGCAAAACAAATGATACTGACCGAAGAAAAAACATATATCATCAATGTGACGGAAGTCGATACCGACGCAGAGCTCGGTTTAAATAAGAAAGATATTATGATCAAATACACGAATCTGGAGCTGCTGCACGCGGTTCTTGCAAGCACGATGCCGTACGGCCGTCTGTCGGCGCGCTACCGCGGAAAACGGAAGGCGGAGCTGCAGTCACGGATTGCGATGGTGGAGAGTGTGCTCGAAACACGCGGCGACCAGCTGGTAAAAGCGGAGCAGATTATGTATCTCGACACGGCGGAGCGCAGTGCAATCTGTCATTATCTCGGCATCATCTACACGCGGCTGATTGCGCAGAAGCTGTACGGAATTGACTGTATGGTACCGCTGAACCTGATCGAGCAGCCGGGGGAGAAAAAATTTGTAAAATACAACGGTGCATACCGCCAGGATCTGATCGGATACGGAAAGCAGAACGCATGGAGCGTCTGGGAGCCGGTCGGCAGGAGCGAGAACAGCCAGGCGGCCTTTGGAAACGGATGCCGGGCGGCGTCGGAGATCGAGAAGATCAATGAAAATCCGCTGGCGAAGAGCGCGGCGTGCATGACGTATTACGAGAGAGGCTATCTGAATGCCGTTGTAAAAGAGCCGGAGCGGACCGGGGACGGGACACTTTGGTTTCCAGAGGAGAATTATTTCAAAGCATATTATCAGCCGCTTTTCGAGCTGTTTGCGGACGAACAGCCGGGTGAGCTGTACGGAAGCAGCGGCGGCTTTGAACTGGAGCTGACTCTGCCGTGGACGGAGGAAGGAAAACGCGGCTTCCGCCATCTGCAGATCGGAACGGATCAGGTGACGATTGCATTGATGCGGGAAGGGAAGTACGATCAGATCTTAAAGCGGATGGAAAACGTTTTGGATTTATCAAAAGAGCGCAGATTCTGCGGGAAAGACGGCATCTGGGTAGGCGCAGAGTAAATGTCATCGGAAGTGCCGAAGCTGCCGGGGATGATGGTACACAGATTCTGTGTGGGAAAAGCGAAAAAGAAAGGATAAGAGCAATGGCAAAAGAAACAGATACTCCAAAAGACGAAGGTCTGCAGGGGAATGAAAAGATAGAGGAAGCAATTCTGGAATTGCAAAAGGAGCCGACGCCGGAACTGCTGGCACACGTGCTGACGGTGATCCGACGCAGAATGAAAGAGGGCGGACAGGCGATTCTTTCCGTGGAACCGCCATCCGGCGACGATCAGATCCGGATCGGAACGGTAAAGAGCGCAGACGGAAAAGTCTGGTGGGCCGCGTTTACGAGCTTTGATGAGGAATTAAAGGGCGCCGGCAGCGTGAAATCCACGTTTCTCGTGAGCCTGGAACAGCTGATCCACATGGCATCCGAAACAAAGGAGATCAGCGGTGTGATTTTCAATCCGTGGAACCGCACGATCATGCTGGATCATACGCTGCTTTCGATTATCATCGGGGAAGAGAATGCGGGGCACTGAATTGCCGAAAGGAAAAAAGCAAGCACAGAAAGACTCCGAGGGTACATTATTATTTTAAGGAGGTTTTACATCATGGAGGGTTTTCAGGTAACAGAAATCGGGGAAAAAATTTACTGTATTTTGGACGCAGGAAATTCATCGTTCTATGTAGTAGAAGGTGAAGAAAAAGCGGCTGTCATTGATACCGGCATTACGGCAGGCACAAAGATTCTGCCGGTGATCCGTGAGCTGACGGACAAGCCGCTTCTGCTGGTCATCACGCATGCGCATCCGGATCACATGTATCACATGGATGAGTTTGATGAGGTGTACATGTGCCACGATGAAAAGAAGATGGATCCAGAGACGCTTGTGATGCTGACAGCGGGAAAATTAAAACCGTGGGAGGAGATTCATGACATCCGTACCGATTCCGTGATTCCGCTCGGCGGCACAGAGCTGGCCGTCTGTCAGACACCGGGCCATACGCCGGGCAGCGTTGTTGTGCTGGAGACGAAACAGAATTACCTGTTCACCGGAGATGCGATCGGAAGCGGCTGCGGTGTCTGGATGCAGGTGCCGGGCGGAACGAGCCTGGAAGAGTATTATGATGGTCTGGTTGGTCTGATGGCGTGGCTGGTGAAAAAGGGCGGCCGCATGAAATTCTTCGGCGGTCATCACACGCAGGTGTTTGAATCGACGGCGCATCCGGTTTACAATCCGCTCAGCCTCGGTGTTCTCGCAGATCTCATCGACCTTGTGGATCAGGTGATCCACGGCGAAAACCTGGGACGGCCAAGCAATGCGAAGCCGTTTTCGAAAGAACAGGTCCGCTACGCGTCGTACGGCCGCGCAGAAATGCAGTACTGTGCATCGCGGATTCACCGAAAATAAGCGCGTGAAATCTTAAAACTTCCATAAGAAGAAAGGTTTTTGCCCGCGGCGGCTTGACAAAATAAAAAAACGCGATTATGATAAATGCAGTTTCTATTCCAACAGAAAAAGAAAAGGTTATGAGGAAGAGGAGTACATGGCAGGCCCCAAAAGAGAGGACGGTTCACCGGCTGAAAGGCTGTCCGGGAAGGTGGTCATGGAAGGTAGCTTCTGAACCGGAGAGCTGAAAAGCACAGAAGATGTGATGATTAGGTTCTCACGCATGAGTCACGTTACAGACTCCGAAACGAGATACAAATTAAGGTGGTACCGCGGAATTTTCGCCCTTTGCATGCATGTTATGTGTATGTGAAGGGCGTTTTTGATTTAAGACAAGCCTCTGCGGGAATAAATACCACAATACACCAAACATAAAAGGAGGATCTCATGAGCAAAGAACTCGCAAAGACCTACGATCCGAAAGGACTCGAGGACAGACTGTATCAGAAATGGCTGGATAAAGGATATTTCCACGCCACTGTAAACCCGAACAAAAAACCGTTTACCATTATGATGCCGCCTCCGAACGTAACCGGACAGCTTCACATGGGCCATGCACTCGACAACACCATGCAGGATATTCTCTGCCGTTTCAAACGGATGGAGGGATATGAAGTCCTCTGGCAGCCGGGAACCGACCATGCGGCGATTGCAACCGAGGTAAAGGTTACCAATATGCTCAAAGAGCAGGGCATCGACAAAGATGAAATCGGACGCGAAAAATTCCTGGAGCACTGCTGGGAGTGGAAGAAAGAGTACGGCGGACGCATCAACAGCCAGTTAAGAAAGATCGGCTCCTCCGCAGACTGGGAGAGAGAACGCTTCACCATGGACGAGGGATGCTCCAAAGCCGTAGAAGAAGTATTCTGCCGTCTGTATGAAAAAGGATGGATCTACAAAGGAAGCCGCATCATCAACTGGTGCCCGGTATGCCAGACTTCCATCTCCGATGCAGAGGTTGAATATCAGGAGCAGGCAGGCCACTTCTGGCACATCAACTACCCGGTAGTTGGAGAAGAAGGCCGCTTCGTAGAAATCGCAACCACCCGTCCGGAGACTCTGCTCGGCGATACTGCCGTAGCTGTCAATCCGGAGGATGAAAGATACACCGATATTGTAGGAAAAATGCTGAAACTGCCGCTGACCGACCGTGAAATCCCGGTTATCGCAGATGCTTACGTAGACAAAGAGTTCGGAACTGGATGCGTTAAAATTACACCGGCACACGACCCGAACGATTTTGAGGTAGGAAAACGCCACAACCTCGAAGAGATCAACATCTTAAACGATGACGGAACCATGAACAACAAGTGCGGCAAATACGCCGGCATGGACCGCTACGAGGCAAGAAAAGCCATGGTAGAGGATCTCGAAAAGCTTGGTCTTCTGGTAAAGGTTCAGGATCACGTTCATAACGTAGGAACTCACGACAGATGTAAGACAACCGTAGAGCCGATGATCAAACCACAGTGGTTTGTAAAAATGGCGGATATGGCTGCCGCTGCCAGCGAAGCAGAGAAGAACGGGGAAGTAAACTTCATCCCGGATCGTTTCAGCAAGATTTATCAGAACTGGCTGAACAATATCCACGACTGGTGTATTTCCCGTCAGCTCTGGTGGGGTCATCGTATCCCGGCCTATACCTGTGATGACTGTGGCGAGATCACGGTTGTAAGAGGTGGAATGCCGGAAAAATGCCCGAAATGCGGCAGCACCCATCTCACCCAGGACCCGGATACCCTGGATACCTGGTTCAGCTCCGCTCTGTGGCCGTTCTCCACGTTAGGATGGCCGGAGAAAACACCGGAATTTGATTACTTCTATCCGACTGACGTACTCGTAACCGGATACGACATCATCTTCTTCTGGGTTATCCGTATGGTATTCTCCGCACTGGAGCAGACTAAACAGGTTCCGTTCCACCACGTACTGATCCACGGACTCGTTCGTGATTCCCAGGGACGCAAGATGAGTAAATCCCTCGGAAACGGTATCGATCCGCTCGAAGTCATTGACAAATACGGTGCAGATGCTCTCCGTCTGACTTTGATGACCGGTAATGCACCTGGAAACGATATGCGTTTCTACTGGGAGCGTGTAGAAGCCAGCCGTAACTTCGCAAACAAAGTATGGAACGCTTCCAGGTTCATCATGATGAACCTGGAAAAAGCAGAAGTTCCGTCTGAAATGCCAAAAGACAAACTGACACTGGCAGATAAATGGACTCTTTCTAAGGTAAACACGCTGGCAACGGAAGTAACGGACAACATGGACCGCTACGAGCTCGGTATCGCCGTACAGAAGGTTTACGACTTTATCTGGGAGGAGTTCTGCGACTGGTACATCGAGATGGTAAAACCGCGTCTGTACAGCGAGACCGACGAGACGAAGGGCGCTGCACTGTGGACCTTAAAAACCGTTCTTGGCAATGCATTAAAGCTGCTGCATCCGTTTATGCCGTTCATCACAGAGGAAATCTACTGCACACTGAATCCGGACGAGGATTCCATCATGATCGCCGCATGGCCGAAAGAGACCGAAGACTTTGCATACGCAGAGGATGAGGCAGCCGTTGAGATGATGAAAGAGGCGGTAAGAAGCATCCGTGGTGTCCGCACCAGTATGAACGTACCGCCGTCAAAGAAAGCAAGCGTATTCGTTGTAACGGAAGATGCTGCTGTACAGGAAACCTTCAAAAACGGTGCTGTATTCTTCGGAACTCTGGCAGGAGCAAGCGAAGTTCACGTACAGGCAGACAAAGCCGGCATCGCAGACGATGCGGTATCCGCAGTGATCCCGCAGGCAACGATCTACATTCCGTTTGCCGAGCTGGTTGACCTGGAAAAAGAGATCGCCCGCCTTACGAAAGAGGAAGAGCGTCTGACAAAAGAGATCGCACGTTCCAACGGCATGCTTGGCAACCCGAACTTTATCAACAAAGCTCCGGAAGCAAAAGTTCAGGCAGAGAAAGAAAAACTGGCGAACTATCAGCAGATGATGGAGCAGGTTCAGACAAGATTGGAGCAGCTGAAAAAATAAATGAAAAAAGGAAAAAAACTGCATGGAAACAAGGAAACCGTAGTGAAAGTCTGCAACTGGCTCTCTTTGCCGCTGCAGGCCCTGGGATGCTGTATTCTGTATCTGGTGATTGAAGCATTTTCCCGCCATTCGCTGGCATCTGCATGGAGCTACATGGTGGAAAGCCCATGGGTCTTTTTGTACAATGCATTTTTGATCTTCACTACTTTTATGGTAGTTTATCTGTTCCGCAGACGTGTGCTGGTACGGCTGGTGATGAGCTGTTTCTGGCTGCTGCTCGGCATCATTAACGGTGTGATTCTGGCAAACCGCGTCACGCCGTTTACCGGACCGGACTTGCGGAATTTAAGTGACGGCGCAAAGGTCGTGACGAAGTATCTGTCGAAAGGTACCATGATCCTCGTCGTAGCAGCCCTTGTGGCATTATTGGCATTTTTTGTATGGGTCTGGATCAAAGGACCGAAATTTCAGGGGAAAATCCGCTGGTATCTGAATGTGCCGTTAATTGCTCTGGTAATTGTACTCTTTACGGGAGCAACGAATCTGGCGCTTGCAAAGCGTGTGCTTTCCAGCTATTTCGTCAACATCGCATTTGCCTACCAGGATTACGGCTATCCGTACTGTCTGGCAGTCACCCTGTTTGATACGGGAATTTCAGAGCCGAACGGCTATTCCGAACAGCTCGTGAAACAGATTGAGACGAGTGAAGGCGAACAAAAAGAGGATGATACGGTAAAACCGAATATTATCTTTTTGCAGCTGGAGTCCTTTTTCGATCCGGAGCTGGTTAATTTCCTCAACATTTCCGAGGATCCGATCCCGTATTACCGGCAGCTGATGAAGGATTATTCTTCCGGTTATCTCCGCGTGCCGGTGGTGGGAGCCGGAACAGCAAACACAGAGTTTGAAACTATTTCCGGCATGAGCCTCCGGTATTTCGGAGCGGGTGAGTATCCGTACAAATCGGTGCTTTCAGAGGAGACCTGTGAGAGTGCGCCGTATGTTTTAAAGAATCTTGGCTATGCGACCCATGCGATCCACAACAATGAAGCAAACTTCTATTCCAGAAGAAGTGTATTCTCACGTCTTGGTTTTGATACCTTTACCTCGGAGGAATATATGCCGGATATCTCGGATGTGACGGCGACAGGATGGGTAAAAGACCATATTCTGACAAAAGAGATCATAAAAACGCTCGATGCGACAGACGAACCGGATTATATCTATACGATTTCGGTACAGGGCCACGGTGATTATCCGACAGAGCCGGTGCTTGACGATCCGGAGATTACAGTGACAGGCGCGGAAGACCGGGAAAAAAATAATTACTCCTGGGAATATTATGTAAATCAGATTCATGAGATGGACAAATTTGTCAAAGAGCTGACGACAAAGCTTGCGGATTATCCGGAGCCGGTGGTACTTGTGATGTACGGGGACCATCTGCCAACGATGGGACTGAAAGTAGAAGATCTGGAGAACCGCTATTTGTATCAGACCGAATACGTAATCTGGGATAATATGGGACTGAAAAGAAAACAGGAAAACATTGCTTCCTACCAGATTGCAGCAGAGGTTATGAACCGTGTGGGAATTCATGACGGAACCATTTTCCGGTATCATCAGACGAGACGGAATACGAAGAATTATCAGGTGGATCTCGAGGTGCTGCAGTATGATATGCTGTATGGAAAACGGTACGTTTACGGAGAAGACGGAGAGACACCGTATGAGCGTGTGCAGCTGCAGATGGGTGTTCTGCCGGTAACGCTGGAACGAATCGAAAAATCCGGAGAAGATACCTGGTATTTTTACGGAGAAAACTTTACGGCGTCGAGCCGTGTGGAAGTCAACGAGGAGATACAGGATACCGTTTATGTCAGCCCGTCGATTCTGATGGTGCATAGTCTGACCCTGGAAGACGGTGATCAGATTACAATCGCGCAGCAGAGCAACAGCTCGACGAAAAAGGTGCTGACAAGGACAGAACCGAAGACGTATGAAGAACCAAAACCGGTATCTACACCGACACCGACGCCGAACCCGGACAGCACGAAAACGGATGTGACGCAGGAAAATGCCAATACGAGCACTGCGCCGCAGGATGAACTGACGGCAGCGCCGTCCGGTGCGCCGGAGGGCGAAGGCGACAAGATTGAGCCGTCAAAAACAGAAAACAGCGATAAACCGGCCGAAGACGGCGGTCTGCAGAATTAAAAAGAGTGTCCGAAAGATCATACAGTGGGGCGGATTTTGACGTCCCACTGTATCTTTTTACGGGGAAAGTCGAAAAGTCGGGACAAAATTTTGAAAATTGCTATGGACATATCCGGTCACTCGATTATAATGATACTAGGGTTTGAAAGCAGCCCTAAAATACTGAAGAATGGTGAAATAAAGTGAATTATACAGAAGCAGTTGATTATATCGAAACAATACCGAAATTTACGGTGAAGCATCCGCCGGAACATACGAGGGAGCTTCTTTCGCGCCTTGGGAATCCGCAGGAAGGGATCAAAATTATCCATGTGGCGGGCACGAACGGAAAGGGAAGCGTCTGCGCGTACTTGAATGCGATGCTGCTTGCAGGCGGCAAAAAGACAGGACTTTTTACCTCCCCGCACCTTGTACGCATCAACGAGCGGTTCCAGATCAACGGGGAAGATGTGTCGGATGAGCAGTTTCTCGACGCATTTCTCAAAGTGGAAAAAGCAGCCAAAGAATACGAGGCGGAGGGCGAAGGCCATCCGAGCTATTTTGAGACGCTGTTCCTGATGGGAATGCTGATTTTCAAAGAAGCCGGCGTGGAATACCTGGTCATGGAGACCGGCCTTGGCGGACGGCTGGATGCGACAAATGTGGTCGAAAAGCCGCTGGCATGCATCATCACGTCCATCAGCCGCGACCACACCGAGTATCTCGGCGACACCCTCGAGGCGATTGCGGGAGAGAAAGCCGGCATCATCAAAGCCGGTGTCCCGGTAATCTACGACGCCAGCCAGCCAGGTCCGGCTTCTGTCATTGCCGCAAAGGCGAAAGAGATGGGAAGCCCGGCATGGCCGATGGAGCCGTCGTTCTATGAGATGAAAACACAGAGCCGCGAGGGCATCACCTTTACCTTTGCATACCCAGGCGGCGAAAAAGCAGAGCTTGCGATTCCGTACGTGGCAAAATACCAGATGATGAATGCAAGCCTTGCGTTCTACACGATGCATATTCTGCAGGACGTGCACGACATTCCTAAGAACGTGCTTGCGGAAGGCCTTTCGAAGATCAAATGGCCGTGCCGTATGGAAATGGCTGCGCCGGGCGTCATCATCGACGGCGCGCACAACGAGGACGGCATTGCACAGTTTGTCAGCACGGCAGGCTATTTTGCGAAAGAAAACGAGATCACGATTCTGTTCACGGCAGTTGCAGACAAGCACTATCATGAGATGATCGGTGAAATCTGCGAGGGCATCCATCCGTCCCATGTTGTTGCAACGCAGATCGACGGAAGCCGCGTCGTACCGGCGGAAGTGCTTGCAGAGGACTTCAGAAAAGCAGGATGCACGGATGTCTGCGCGGAACCGGAGATCGGGGCAGCGTATGAGAAGGCACTGGAAAAGAAGGGCAGCGGCATGCTGTTCTGCGTGGGTTCTCTGTATCTGGCGGGCGAACTGAAAGCATATCTTGCAAAGCGGAATGGTTAGTGAATACAGGAAGGAATTTTTTGTTTATGTTAAATTACGAAGAAGAACTGAAGAAGTTTAAACCGTGTCTCGATGTGGATGAGGTGGAGGATGCGATTTACAGCCGTGATCTGACGGATGTGATCGACATTTTGAAAGAAATGATGAAAAACGACAAGCCGGAACAGGAAAACGAGACAGAAGCGGAAAAGGAAGAGTAAGGTGCCGGAATGAACTGTATGAATTGTAAATCGGTTGTGGACGTCGGAATGGAGATCTGTCCCAACTGTGGTTTTAACCTGAGAGTACAGAGAAAATGTTTTTCTCTTTCGAATATGTACTACAATCTGGGCCTCGACAAGGCGGAGATCCGGGATCTTTCCGGAGCGATCGATATGCTGCGGCGGAGCCTGAAGTTTAACAAATACAATATCCATGCGCGGAACTTGTTAGGCCTTGTCTATTTTGAGACGGGTGAAGCGGTTGCGGCGTTAAGTGAGTGGATCATCAGCAAGAATATTATGCCGGAGAATAATGTGGCGACGGAGTATATTGCGACGCTGCAGGCGGAGCAGGCGAAGCTGGATATGATCAATCAGACGATCAAGAAATACAACAGTGCGCTGAAATGCTGCCGCGAGAACAATGAGGATGTGGCTGCGATCCAGCTGCGCAAGATTCTGAACCAGAATCCGAAGCTGATCAAGGGATATCATCTGCTGGCGCTGATTTATATTCACAAGGGTGAGTATGAGAAAGCGCGGAAGATTCTGAAAAAGGCGGCGAAAATTGACAAGACGAACTCGACGACGCTTCGTTTCCTGAAGGAGGTTGATTTCCAGACGGGTACGCAGACGTCGCTGGAGCCGAGGCGGTTCGGACGCAGGGAGCGGACGGAAGAGCAGCGGGAGGACGAAAGAGAGCGGGTAGTAAGCGGCGATACGGTGATTATTCCGCCGACGTTCCGCGAGACATCGACGGCGGCTACCATGCTGAATATCGGCATTGGACTGGTGCTCGGCGCACTGGTTGTGTGGTTTCTCGTCGGGCCGGCGAATACGCAGCGAATTAACCGGCAGGCGGACGAGAAGGTTGTGGAATACAGCGGCAAGATGGCGAGCCAGGAGGCCCAGCTGAACCAGCTCCAGAGCCAGGTGGATTCTCTGAACGAAACGACGGCTTCTGCGCAGCAGCAGATCCAGACGGCACAGGATACGGCGGCTTCCTACGAGAACCTTTTAAAGGCTGTGGAAGCGCAGCAGCAGGGCAACACGAGCAACGCAACAAACGCACTGACCGAGGTCAACCCGGAGGTGCTTTCTGTGGACGCAAAGGCTGTGTATGACACTATTTACAAGAGCATGCAGTCGTCTATGTTCCAGGAGCTTTCGCAGTCGGGTGTGAATGCATTTGACGATGCGAATTACACTGAGGCGATTGATAAGCTTTCGAAGGCTAAGAATATCAACGACAGTGACTATACGGTGCTTAACTATCTGGCGCATGCGTATCGGCTGAGTGGGGATACCGATAATGCGATTTCGGTGTTCCAGGAGATCATCGATAAGTTCCCGGGAACCCAGAAGGCTACTAAGGCCGAGCAGCAGATTGAGGCGCTGGGGGGGACTGTGAAGACGGAGGAATAGTGAGGACGGACGCCCACGGGGCAGAATGCCGCAGGAGATGCGGCGCTGTTTCGTCGGGCTGATACCACTGACTACGCGGAGGGTGCGTGGGACGAAGGGCAAAAAAGTATAAAAGTGAGAAGATAAAACACAAAAGATGAAATTCGCTTTACGGCGAAAAATCTTTTGTGTTTTTTATTTTATGACAGGAAAGAGGGAGGATGGGAAATGGATAATCGTGTTTGGGTGAAGGATGCGGTGATGACGATTCGGCTTCCGGAAGAGGTGGATCATTTTGTGGCTGACCGGCTTCGGGAGGAGGCGGGGGAGATTTTGGTGGAGAGGAATGTGAGGGAGGTGGTGTTTGATTTTCGGAAGACGGTGTTTATGGACAGTTCGGGGATTGGACTGGTGATGGGAAGGTTTCGGGAGATGGAGCTGATTGGCGGGAAGGTGAGAGCGGTGCATGTGGGAGAGCGGATGCGGAGGATTCTGGTGATGTCGGGGGTGACGCGGGTGATTGAGGTGGAAGAGGAGAAGACGTGGAAGTAGGTTTTGGACGGGGAGTGGGCAGAAAGGGGAATGGGATGATGCGAGAAAGGATGAAAACAGAAGAGAAGATGCGGTGGAATACGATGACGCTGGAATTTGAGAGCCGTCCCTGCAATGAGAGTTTTGCGCGGGTGTCTGCGGCGGCGTTTCTGGCGCAGCTGAATCCGACGGTGGAGGAAGTGGCGGATGTCAAGACGGCGATTTCGGAGGCGGTTACGAATGCGATGATTCACGGATACCGGCAGGAAAAAGGTAAAATTCAGATGAAGTGTGTGCTGGATCTGGAGGAGAAGGTGTTTCAGGTGACGGTAAAAGATACCGGCGTCGGGATTGAAAATGTGGAGAAGGCGATGGAGCCGATGTTTACGACCTGCCCGGAGCTGGAGCGGTCGGGGATGGGGTTTTCGTTTATGGAGGCGTTTATGGATGAGCTGGAAGTAAGGTCGCATCCGGGATGGGGGACGGAAGTGGTGATGAAACGGAAAATCGGTGTGCATCCGGAAATGTAAGGGCCGGATCGGAAGTCATAGGAGTCAGAATGCATGGAACATACGCTTGCCCTGATCGAAAAGGCACACGAAGGGGATAAAGCGGCAAGGGATACACTGGCAGAGGAAAATATGGGACTGGTCTGGAGCATGGTGAGGCGGTTTGCAAACCGCGGGGTGGAGATGGAGGATTTGTGCCAGATCGGGAGCATTGGGCTGTTGAAGGCGATTGATAAATTTGATCCTTCGTTTGAAGTCTGTTTTTCGACGTATGCGGTTCCGATGATTGCGGGGGAGATCCGGCGGTTTCTGCGGTCGGAGGGGATGGTGAAGGTGAGCCGCCCGATCCGGGAACTGGCGTGGAAAGCGTATGCGGTGCGTGAGCGGCTGGAGCGGGAGAACGGGCGCGATCCGACGCTGGCGGAGATAGCGGGGGAGCTTGATGTTACCGTGGAGGAAATCGTGGAGGCGATGGAGTCCGGCGCGGAGGTGGAATCGCTGCAGAAGACCATCTATCAGGGGGAAAACCACGATATTTCTCTGATGGACCGCATTCCGGAAAAAGAGAACGGGCAGGAAAAGCTGCTGAACCGGATTTTCTTGGAAGAGCTGTTGGGACGACTGCCCGCGAAGGAGCGGCAGCTCATCTACATGCGCTATTTTCAGGACATGACGCAGGCGCAGATCGCCGGAAAACTGGGGATTTCGCAGGTGCAGGTGTCGCGGATGGAAAAGAAGATTCTGCGGCAGATGCGGATGGAAAAGGTCTGACAAAAATACAAATCCGGCGGAAGGGCGCTTTTCCTGGGAAAGGCAGAGAAAAGCGCCTGAAACCCGGGCGGATAAAGGAAGAAAAGAAAGGCGAAGCGGGGAAAGGCGGCAGAAAGTTTAAAAATATTCACTGGAATATCGGAGGAAGGTGTGCTACAATGAGCGAAATACGAAGAAAGGCAGGTGGAAGAACATGGATTATCTGACAGAAAATGTGGCGGTCAATCTGAAACGGATCCGGCAGTCGAAAGGGATGAGTCTCGACCAGGTCTCAGAGCAGACCGGGGTCAGCAAGAGTATGCTCTCGCAGATCGAAAAGGGAACGGCGAACCCGTCGCTTGGCGTGCTTGGGAAGATTACGAGCGGCCTGCGGATTGAATTTCAGGAGCTGATTGCAACGCCGCTGGTGGATAGTTATCTTGTGACACCGGAGGATCTGGTTCCGACGAAAGAGCTGGAGGGGCAGTACACTGTGTGGACGTGCTTTCCGTATGAGGACACGCGGCTTGTGGAAATCTACCGCATCGACATCGAACCGGGCGGAACGTATGTGAGCGGCGGCCACGGAGAGAAAACAAGAGAGTACCTGGTGGTGACAGATGGCGTGATGACCGTAGAGTGCAATGGAAAAGAGCATGAGATCCACCTGAAGCAGGCATTCCGTTTCGAGACAGACCAGACCCACATCTACCGCAACAGAGGGACGGAGAAGACGAGCTGCATGTGTTTCTTTCTCGACTATCACTAAAAGCCGCAGAATAACAGGCTTTCTTTTTTTGAATGAACTGTTCAATATAATGGACAGAAATCCGCTGGAACATCAGAATAAAAAACAACGGATATGAAAAAAATACGGCGGAAGACGAAAAAGCATCAAAAAAGAATAGAAAAAGCGGGCGTTAAAGAAAAAACAAAAATAAAAAACTTTTTAAAAAAAGTAATTGACAAATATAGGGAGTGGTGCTATTGTATGGTTGTACAAAATAATAAACGAAAAACAAAGCAAAGACGCTTACCAACGAGTAGTCTTTGCTTTTTTGTTTTTTATTTAAAAAATCTTTTCAACGCTATGGGAGGATAACACTATGAGATTAAAAGACACAGGATTAACGGTTCAGGACATCAAAGACAAAGTAAACAAGTACATGATCGAGACCTACGAGCGTTTCGATTTCCTTGCAGAAACCGCAGAGGGGATGTACATGTACGACGAAAACGGAACGCCGTATCTTGACTTTTACGCAGGCATCGCCGTAAACAACGCCGGAAACAGAAACCCGAAAGTTGTTGCTGCAGCAAAAGAGCAGCTCGACGATATCATGCATACCTTCAACTATCCATACACCATCCCGCAGGCACTGCTTGCTGAGAAAGTCTGCGAGACCATCGGCATGGACAAGATTTTCTATCAGAACTCCGGTACCGAGGCGAACGAGGCCATGATCAAAATGGCAAGAAAGTACGGCATCGAGAAATACGGCCCGAACCGTTACCACATCGTAACCGCAAAGATGGGCTTCCATGGAAGAACCTTCGGTGCCATGTCTGCAACCGGTCAGCCGGGCAACGGATGCCAGGTTGGATTCGGACCGATGACCTACGGATTCTCCTACGCACCGTACAATGATCTGCAGGCCTTCAAAGATGCATGTACCGAAAACACCATCGCCATCATGGTTGAGCCGGTACAGGGCGAAGGCGGTGTTCATCCGGCAACGAAAGAGTTCATGCAGGGACTCCGGAAGTTCTGTGATGAGAACGACATGCTGCTTCTGATTGATGAAGTACAGACCGGCTGGTGCAGAACCGGTGCGGTAATGTCTTACATGAACTACGGCATCAAACCGGATATCGTATCCATGGCAAAAGGTCTTGGCGGCGGAATGCCGATTGGCGCAATCTGCGCAACAGCTGAAGTAGCAAAAGCCTTTACCCCGGGATCTCACGGAACTACCTTCGGCGGCCATCCAGTCAGCTGTGCAGCAGCACTGGCAGAAGTCAACGAACTGATCGACCGCGACCTTGCCGGAAATGCAAAGAAAGTCGGTGATTACTTCGCAGAAAAATTAGCAAAACTGCCGCATGTCAAAGAAGTCAGACATCAGGGACTGCTGGTCGGCGTAGAGTTTGATGATACCATCAGCGGCGTAGAAGTCAAACATGGCTGCCTTGACCGCCATCTGCTGATCACCGCCATCGGAGCGCACATCATTCGTCTGATCCCTCCGCTTATCGTAACCGAGGAGGACTGCGACAAGGCAGTTGCTATCATCGAAGAAACCGTAAAAGCTCTGGAAAAATAAAGAATTCTTATAGAAACAAAGAAAATCTCATAGCGTGAAAAGAACAGGACAAGGACGTCAAAAAGCAAAGAACCATGCTTCGCCCCTGTCCTGTTTTTCTTTTCATTCTGTGAATCGGAAACAACAGGTAAAACAGAGAAATTAAATGTGAGAGGAAAACGGTATGGGACATCTGGTTATCACAATCGGCTGCGAGTACGGAGCCAAAGGAAATGCCATCGGCAGGAAAATTGCGGAGGATCTCGGAATTAAGTTCTACGATCGCGATCTGGTGGATCAGATTATTGAAGAAGTCGGAATTCCGAAAGACATCATGAACCGTGTAGAAGAGGGCGGTACGATTGCCGGAAAAGGAGCCGAGGGCGATGTCCGTGGATCCTTCTCAAAATATGCGGACCTGACCGAGCGTGCGATTCATGTACAGAAGCAGATCATCCGGAAACTGGCAGAAAAAGAGGCCTGCGTCATCATCGGACGATCCGCGGATTACATCTTAAAGGACAGCAAAGATATCAAGCTCCTCCGGGCTTTTATCTATGCACCGGATGAGATCCGCATTCAGAATATCATGAAGAGCCACAGCCTTTCCGAGAGCGATGCAAAAATTCTGCTGCTCGAGAAGGACAAACGGTATCACAAACGTCATCTGGCGCTGACCGGCAGCAACCGCGGAGACCGGCACAACCGAGACATTCTGATCAACAGTGCATTCCTTGGTGTGGAGGGCACAGCGGAATATCTCGAGGAACTGATTCAGAAGAAATACGGAAGCGGGGAGGAATAAGCCATGGAACAGAAAAAATCAGAATTTGACAAAGTATTAGGTGCATGGGATATTCTCGTCATCGCTTTCGGAGCCATGATCGGCTGGGGCTGGGTCGTATCCTCAGGAAGCTGGATTCAGAAGGGCGGCGTTGTCGGAGCTTCAATTGCGTTTGCGATCGGCGGTGTCATGATCTTCTTCATCGGACTGACTTACGCAGAACTGACTGCAGCGATGCCGCAGTGCGGCGGCGAGCACGTCTTCAGCTACAAGGCGATGGGCCCGAACGGTTCGTTCATCTGTACCTGGGCGATTATTTTAGGATACGTCAGTGTTACGTGTTTCGAGGCGTGCGCCTTCCCAACCATCATCACGTATCTGTGGCCGGGATTCCTGAAAGGCTATATGTACAGCGTGGCAGGATTTGATATCTATGCTTCCTGGGTAGCCGTAGCCGTTATTGTAGCGTTCCTCATCACACTGATCAATGTGCTGGGCGCAAAAACAGCAGCCGTTCTGCAGACGGTCCTTACCTGTATCATCGGCGGCGCTGGTATCCTTCTGATTGTGGCATCCGTGATCAACGGAGATTCCAGCAATCTGCAGGGACAGATGTTCGTCGGCGAGAGCACCGGAACGATGTTCCAGAACATCATCAAAGTTGCTGTTGTTACCCCGTTCTTCTTCATCGGCTTTGACGTTATCCCGCAGGCAGCAGAGGAAATCAACGTTCCGTTAAAGAAAATCGGTAAAATGATGATTCTCTCCGTTGTACTCGCTGTTGTTTTCTATTCCTGTGTTATCCTGGCTGTCGGTTATGTGCTGAACCCGTCCGAAATCCTGAGCTCGGAAGCAGGAACCGGACTTGTCACAGCAGATGCGATGGCGAAAGCGTTCGGTACAGCGGTTATGGCAAAAGTCATCATCGTCGGCGGTATGTGCGGTATCATCACATCCTGGAACTCCTTTATGATCGGCGGTTCCCGTGCCCTGTACTCTATGGCTGAATCCTACATGATTCCGCCGATGTTCGCAAAGCTTCATCCGCAGCACAAAACTCCGATCAACGCCCTGTTCCTGATCGGCGCGCTGACTATGCTGGCTCCGTTTGCAGGACGAGGCATGATGGTGTGGATCTGTGATGCAGGTAACTTTGGATGCTGTCTTGCCTACTGTATGGTATCTCTTTCCTTCCTGATCCTGCGGAAGAAAGAGCCGGATATGCCGCGTCCGTACCGTGTTCCGGCATACAAATTTGTTGGAACGATGGCGGTTCTGATGTCCGGATGCATGGTGCTTGTTTACTGCATTCCTGGTTCCGGCGGAACACTGGTATGGCAGGAGTGGCTGATGGTAGGCGGCTGGAGCCTCCTCGGTGTTGTATTTTTTGCAGTCTGCAAGTTCAAATATAAAGAGAAGTTCGGCAGCCTGATCGAGCTGATCTCCGACGAGGACGCAGCGTCCCTGATGCCGGAGGCAGACGATGCGGAACTCGACGTTGTTATCGATGCAGCGATCGACCGTGTTCTTGCCAAAATGGCTGGCTGAAGCTGAGATAGGATAAAACAAAGCGTGTCGGAAAGAAAAATTTTCGGCACGCTTTCTGAAAGAAAGGGGAAAAATAAGATGAATCCATTCGAATTTTCGATTCCACAGAATATTATTGTCGGAGCAGGAACGCTTGCCAAACTGCCGGAGTGTGCCAAGAAGATGGGCGGAACCCATGCGATGATTCTTTCCGGTCCTACCCTGAAAAAAATGGGCGTTGTGGACAAAGCAGCGGACAGCCTGAAAGCGGCAGGCATCGCAGCCGATATTTTCACAGATATTGAGGCGAATCCGTCTGTGACGACAGTAGAAAAAGCAACCGAGAGCTATCTTGCTTCCGACGCAGACTTTCTCGTAGCACTCGGCGGCGGTTCTCCGATGGATGTAGCAAAGGCCGTCGGTGTGACGGCAAAATACGGCGGAAGCATCACGGAATACGAAGGCGCACACAAAGTGCCGGGAAAAATTGTCCCGCTGATTGCCATTCCGACGACTGCGGGAACCGGCTCCGAGGTGACCGCATTTTCCGTGATCACCGACCACAGCAGAGATTACAAGCTGACCGTATTCAGCTATGAACTTCTGCCGGAGTATGCCATTCTTGATCCGGAACTTTTAACTTCCGCTCCGGCATCCGTTGCGGCAGCCTGCGGTATCGATGCCTTTATCCATGCGGAGGAGGCTTATATTTCCACAGCCGCATCTCCGTTCTCCGATGCCATGGCAGAAAAAGCGATGGAATTGATCGGTAAAAATATCCGCCGTTTCGTGGCGCGCAGAACCGATCTCGAAGCCGCAGAGGCGATGCTGACCGGTTCGCTGTTCGCGGGTATTGCATTTTCCTACGCAAGACTTGGAAATGTCCATGCAATGAGTCATCCTGTGAGCGCCTTCTTCGATGTGCCGCACGGCGTGGCAAATGCCGTTCTGCTTCCGGTCATCGCAGAGTACAATGCACTGGCAGACCATGGAAGATATTTGAAGATCTACAACTACATCAGCGAAATCCCGGCATACGCCGATGAATTTGAGCCGATGATGCTGGTCGGCGCGATCCGCGAGCTGACCGCAGCCATCGGAATCCCGGCCAGCCTGACCGATGCGATCCGCCAGGCGGCAAAGGGAAAAGAAGTGACAGCAGAGGAGATCGAGAGCAAAATCGTGCCGATGGCGGTAGATGCGATGAAGAGCGGAAACATCGCCGTCAACCCGAGAGCGTCCCGTCAGCAGGACATCGAGGCGCTGTACCGGAAAGCACTGTAAGAGACAAGCTAATTTATAGAAGAAACTGTAAAGGGCGATGCTGTGAAAAGTATGTACAGCATCGTCCTTTTTCTGCTTGTCTTCCGAAAATATGTGCTGTAAAATAAATTTATCGTGCTGTTCTTACAAAACAGAACAGCGAGGGGTGGATTTTTTTATTAAATCTTGCTATTGGAGGAAGCAAAACATGGAAAATAATGTATTGCAGCAATTAAAAGAAAATATCGCAAAGGTCATGATCGGAAACGAGCGCACGATAGAGCTTGTCCTGACCTGCCTTGTTGCCAAAGGTCATATCCTGCTCGAGGATGTCCCGGGAACAGGAAAAACGGTCATGGCGAAATCCCTTGCGAAATCCGTCGAGGCAGAGTTCGGCCGCATCCAGTTCACACCGGACTTACTGCCGTCCGATGTCACCGGTCTCAATTATTTTGATGCCAAAAGCGGAGAGTTCGTCTTTTCGAAAGGCCCTGCCTTCTGCAACATTCTGCTTGCCGATGAGATCAACCGTGCAACGCCGAAGACGCAGAGCAGCCTTCTCGAGTGCATGGCTGAGCGCCAGATCACCGTGGACGGTGTGACACGGCCGCTCGAGGAGCCGTTCCTCGTCATCGCCACGCAGAACCCGCTCGAGACGCTCGGAACCTTCCCGCTGCCGGAGGCGCAGATGGACCGTTTTTTAATGAAACTTTCGATGGAAGCATTAAGCCCGGCGGAAGAGACACAGATGATCGCCCGTTTCCTGACCGAGGAGCCGCTCGCCGAGCTGTCGTCTGTCTGCCAAAAAGAAGAAATCCGTACCCTGCAGGAGGCGTGTAAAGAAGTCTACCTGCATCCGGAACTGGTACAGTATCTCGTCCGCATCGTACAGGAGACGAGAGTCAACAGCAAAATTGCAAGCGGTGTGAGCCCGCGTGGAACACTCGCATTTTTACGTGCCGTACAGGGCCACGCGCTGGTGCAGGGACGAAACTACGTTGTGCCGGAGGACTTCAAGACCGTGGCTGTTCCGGTACTCGCACACCGTCTCACCATGCAGATCGGCGCAGACGACGGAAGAGCCGCAGAATCGGTGATCGAGGAAATTTTAAACCGCATCGGTCTGCCGACCGAAAACTGGTCAGGAAGGTAACGGACTATGCTTCTTTTATTACTATTTGGAATGGCGCTCGCCTGGTTTCTGCAGAAAAAGCTGTACCAGAAAAACTGGCAGAAAAATCTGAAAATCCAGGTCAGCTTCCAGGATTCCGCGATCTATGAGGGCGAGGAGAGTACGTTAAAAGAGGTCGTCGTAAACGACAAACTGCTGCCGATTCCGGCACTCGAGCTTGGCATTTCGATGAGCCGGAATCTGGAATTCGACCGCGAGGCAAAAGCAAACGCGAGCATCACCGACCAGAGCTACAAACGCGATGTCTTTTCGTTCCTGTTTCATCAGCAGGTCACGAGAACACTGCCGTTTCAGGCGAAAAAACGAGGATTCTACGAGATCACCGGTGCGCATGCCGTAGCGTACGATCTTTTTTTCCGGGAGGGTCTTTACAGCGATTACCCGCAGCAGACACAGATGTACGTTTACCCGCGCCAGGTCGATACTGCACGGATTCAGATGATCTGCCGTGCCGTGTCGGGCATGGTTCTGTCACGGAATCGCCTGTACGAGGACCCGTTTGAATTTTCCGGTATCCGCGATTACCGGAAAGAAGACCCGATGAACCGCATCAACTGGAAATCGTCGGCACGGATGGGAGATCTGATGGTCAACCAGTTTGACGCGACGACGAGCGTGGAAGTTACGGTGCTTCTCGATATCGAGGACGCCAACATTCTGCGCGAGGAAGCGCAGGTCGAGGAGAGCATCCGCATCACGTCTTCGCTTGCGGCGCGGATGGTGAAAAACAAGATGAATCTGTGGGTGAAGAGCAATGCGAAAGATGAGGAGACCGGCGAGGAGCTGCGTGTCCATCTGGCAGCGGGCGCCGGAAAAACAGCGGAGCTGAACCGGAAACTGGCGTGCGTGCAGCTTGGGGGCAATCTCACAGGCAGCGCGGAGTTTCTGCACAAAGAGGCGGAAAAAGAGCTCACCGGCCACACCTACGTTGTCGTATCCAAAAACAGAACCGATGAGGTCCGTGAGGCGCTTCATCTGCTCTCCGGTGCGCAGAACCAGGTGCTGTGGGTGATTCCGTATCTGCCGGGCGAAGAAGTTCCGTCGGAGCAGAACCGTGCGTACACCGCAATCGGCTGGGAGGTGAAACCATGGAAATAAAAAAGACACCGGTACAGATCCCGCTGACCTGGCTTCATGTCTGGCTTTTATTCGCCGGCATCTATGGCTTTGCCGCCGGTTTTCTGGAGCTGACGGGAAGGGAGGCGCTGTATTTCTGCGCCATATCCTTATTGCTGCTGATTCCGGCCGCCGCAAGCTGGATTCTGATCCGGAAAACGAAAGCACTCTGGCAGTTTCTGCTTGGCGGAATTGCGGTCTGCGCGGTGACGTATCTGGCAGCGAAATTTTTCTGTTCCCTGTTCAGTGTGCAGGCGGCAGCGGTAATTGAAGCGGCTGTGGCGGCAAACGATGGAAAAAACAAGTTTGAGAACGGTATTTCTCCTGCATTTCTGGAGAGCCTTTCCGGCGTGATGACGGGTCTTATGGCCGCTGTGATTTTCCTGATCCGCGGCTATGTCAGAATCCGCAAAGGCCAGTTAAAGAAAGCAGCGCAGGAACTGCCGGCCGGCTCAATGCCGCTGGCGGATATGGAAGTGTGGGAGATCCCGACGCTCCTCGATGAGCCAAAGCCCCTTCATTTTCTCTGGTTTATGATACAGTATGTGATCGGTGTGCTGATGAAAATGCCGTTCTACTGGCATCTGATCTACTGGTTTTTCTTTGCAGATGTATTCCTGTGCTTCTTCTGCCAGTACCTCGACGGCATGCACGGGTTCATCCGTGACCATCAGAAAATCGCCAATCTCCCGGTGGAGATGATGCAGCGGACGGGAAAACTGATCCTGAAAATTGCAGTACTCCTTCTGGTACTGTTCGTGCTCCCATCGGCGCTCTACGGAAAGGATCCGATTGCGGAGGCGATCGCAGGTTATGAGCCGAAAGAGCTGGAAAGCGATCTTACGATCGAAACACCGGAGGTCGAGGCGCCGCAGGGCATGGAGCAGGCCGATCTGTCCGATATGCTGGGGGACAAAGAGTACAAACCGATGCCGCAGTGGATCCAGAATCTTTTTACGGCGGTCATGTATCTTGTGATGGTTGCCGTCGGAATCGCGGTTCTGCGGGCGATTTACCAGAGCGTAAAAAATGCGGGAAAAGCCTTCTCAGAGGATGAGGAGGACGAAGTTCTCTTCCTGCATCAGGGAAACGACGAACGGGAAAATCTGCCGTGGCGGCGGGAAAAGAAAGAGGGCTATCTCTCCCCGAATATGCGTATCCGCCGGCAGTATAAAAAAACGATCAAAAAAGCCGGAAAATACCAGCCGACCGGAGTCGAAACCCCGGCGGAGCTGGAAGAGAGAAACGAGCTTTCCGGCGACGGCATGAGACGGCTGCACGACGGCTATGAAAAAGCCCGTTACAGCCGCGAGGGCTGCACAAAAGAAGAGGCGGAAGCGCTGCGGAACTGATTTAAAACCAGTTCCCGGCAGCGGTCCACAGCCAATAGAGAAAGCCGAGCAGCCAGCTTGCAAAGACACCGTACAGAATGACAGGTCCGGCGATGGTGAAAATTTTCGCACCGATGCCGAAGACCTGTCCTTCTTTTTTATATTCAATCGCAGGAGCTGCAACCGAGTTGGCAAAGCCGGTGATCGGGACGAGCGCACCGCAGCCGGCAAAGGTGACGATTTTCTGATAGATGTTGAGGCCGGTTAAAATCACACTGCTAAGGATCAGAATCAGCGAGCACCAGGAGCCGGCGTCATCTTTGCTGAGCGAGAACTGCGTTTTGCCGATATGGAGCAGAATCTGCCCCACGACACAGATCAGACCGCCGACGATAAAGGCTTTTGCCATATTGCAGAAGAGATTCTGCTTTGGCGTCACCTCTTTGACAAACTGTTCGTATTCTTTTTTTGCCCGTTCACTTTTTAAACTCTGCATCACATCTTACCTCCAGTTCTTATTGAAATCCACTTGCAAAATAATAGAGAGAGCCCGCGATTTTCCCTGCCGCCATGCAGAGAATTACAAACGGCAGTCCGCGCGTCAGTCCGATCCGGCGGCAGAGGATCGAAAACAGGTTGACGACTTCGCCGAGCGCGATGATCCAGCTTCCCAGATAAATGCCCGCAAAAAGCCAGAACACACCGGCCGTCCAGGAGGGCAGGGAAAACGAGAAGGTGCCAAGCGAGAAAAGATCGCCGAACAGCGCCCCGGCCATACAGCAGCATTCGTAAAAACGCAGGCTCCCTGCTGTCTTTGTGATGCCGGCGTACCGTGTCACGATGCCAAGGCCGATCACAAGCGCGACAAGGCCGCTCGCGATGAAAAAGCCAAGGCTAAGACCGGCTGTGATCAGCAGGATCTCTGGCAGGATTCGCATGAAAAGCCTCCTTTCCTTTACCGGAGCGGTCGTCCTGTTCGATAATGGTCGTATCGATATCATCCTCGTAGACCCGCATTTCCACCTCGAGCGGCGTCGGGTCCTTCGTGAATTTCCGCCGTCCGAAATGGTTGAAATAGAGCACGACGCCAAGGCCGATGCCGATGGAATATGAAATTTCCAGCACCGAAAATCCGGGCGTCATCTGCGGGAGAAAACGGGTGTAAACATCCAAAAACAGCTCGCGGACGCCGATGTCGGTGTGGAAGGTCATAATGGAAAACGCAGTTCCGATAAACGTAAGGATGCCGACCAGAATCGTTTTGCACCAGCTGATCCAGGTGTTTTTCTGACGCGGATCCTCGTACGTTAAAATAAAATTCGGCTCGCCGATGTGGGTGACATCGACGTGCTCCTCGGCCTCCGTGACGAGGCGGACGAGGGTGGAGGCGGAGCAGACGTAGCGTCCGTATCCGTCATCGGGAAGATGCGCCACGCGGCGGACCTGATTGCGGGCAAGGACAGCGCCGTCTGAACAGGAAAGCTGCGCCACATCGCCGAGCGTCACGACGGGACTGGTGATTTTGATATTCCGCTCCGTCTGAAGATACAGCATTTCACTCATGAAAAACATTCCTCTAAAAGTTTCTGAAACAGGATTTTTGTGCTACAGCGTACAGAGTTCCCTAAAACAGGAAAATCATGCGTAAGAATGGAAAAAACGGAAATACTGAAGGTCAGAAATGGTAAGACGCAAAATAAGAAAACGGAGGAATTTGCCGATGAGACAGATGACAGGAAAGCAGAGCATCTCGTTTGCCAAAGCCGTCTATATCGAGGGCAGCGCGGCGATTGTAGGAGAAAAGGAAAAGGATGGACCGCTGGGCGAATACTTTTCGCACACGCTTTCGGACCCGATGTGCGGGCAGGAGAGCTGGGAGGAGGGCGAGAGTGAACTGCAGCTTGCCACCGCGAAGCTGGCAATGCAGAAAGCCAATGTGAGGCCGGAGCAGATCCGCATGATTTTTGCGGGCGATCTTCTGGCACAGTCAATCGCATCATCGTTCGGCCTGGTGGATCTGAACTGCCCGCTCTACGGCCTGTTCGGTGCCTGCTCGACGATGGGAGAGGCGCTTTCGCTTGGCGCGATGGCAGTCGCAGGGGGATACGGTGACCGGGTGCTGGCGGTGACATCGAGCCATTTTGGAACGGCGGAGAAGGAGTTCCGTTTTCCACTCGCCTACGGAAACCAGCGCCCGCCGTCCGCGAGCTGGACGGTGACGGGAAGCGGCGCGTGTGTGCTTGGAAAAACGAAGAGCAGAGTGAAAATCACGGGCGCTACGACGGGAAAAATCATTGATTACGGGCTGAAAGACAACCAGAACATGGGCGCCTGCATGGCCCCCGCTGCGTGCGATACGATTGCACAGAACCTCGTCGATTTCAACCGGGAACCGGCCGATTACGACCGCATTGTGACGGGAGATCTCGGCGTTGTGGGGCGGGAAATTCTGCTGGAGCTGCTGAAGAAAAAAGGATACGATATCTCGGAACAGCACAGTGACTGCGGCATGCTGATCTTCGATCCGGCAAAACAGGACACCGGCGCGGGCGGAAGCGGCTGCGGCTGTGCGGCATCGGTGCTGGCGGAGTATCTGCTGCCGAAGCTGGAAAACGGAGAGTGGAAGAGGATTCTGTTTGTACCGACTGGTGCGCTGATGTCGAAGGTCAGCTTTCAGGAGGGCAGCAGCGTGCCTGGTATTGCACAGGCGGTTGTAGTCGAGAGGGAGGAGGATGTGTAAAATGGGAACGTTTATGGAATATTTCAATGCCTTCTGGGTCGGCGGCCTCATTTGTGCCCTGTGCCAGATTCTGCTCGACCGCACGAAAATGCTGCCGGGAAGAATTATGGTAACGCTTGTGTGCACGGGCGCGGTGTTGAGCTTTCTGGGACTCTACGATCCATTTGCAGAATACGCCGGGGCAGGCGCGTCGGTGCCGCTGCTCGGGTTCGGGCATCTTTTGTTTCAGGGAGTAAAAGATGCCGTAAAAGAAAGCGGATTTTTAGGATTGTTCCAGGGCGGATTAAAGGCGGGGGCTGTCGGAACATCAGCGGCGTTGATTTTCGCGTATCTTGCAAGCTGGATTTTCCAGCCGAAGATGAAAAAATAGCAGGTGAAAAATTGCGCAGAAGCAGGCGGACTGATATAATAAAGAAAAATGCCGCAGAAAAAAGCAGAATCGCAGCGGCAGGACGAATACAGAAAAAAGCGGGTGTTTTGCGGAAAAAACATCAAAACACCCGCGACAGGAAGAAAGGAAGTCTGCAATGAAGACAAGAGAAGAAGCGCTATCCTATGGCCTTTCCTTCCCGGACACATATCAGGAAGCACCGTTCCACGATGACAACTGGCAGCTCATCCGCGTGAAAGGAAGCAAAAAGGCATTTCTGTGGGTCTATGAAAAGGACGGAATCATTCAGCTGAATGTAAAAGCAAACCCGGAATGGCGGGACTACTGGCGCGATGCATTCGCGTCAGTTATCCCGGGATATCATCAGAACAAAGAACATTGGAACACGATTCTCCTCGACGGAACCGTACCCGATGACGCTGTGCGTACCATGATCGCCGAGAGCTACGACATCATCACGGACAGCCCGACCAAAAGAATCTATGAGGCGGTAAAGCAGATTCCGCGCGGAAAAGTGGCGACATACGGCCAGATAGCAGCGCTTGCAGGCGAGCCGAAGATGGCGCGTGCCGTGGGAAACGCCTTACATAAAAACACAGATCCGGAGCACATTCCATGCTACCGTGTGGTAAACTCCAAAGGCGAACTGGCCGCGGAATTTGTCTTCGGCGGCGCCGGGAAACAGGCGGATATGCTGGAGGCAGACGGCATTGTGCTGGAAAACGGCCGCGTCAATTTAAAGAAGTACGGCATCAACGTGGAAGAGATGCTGGCACAGCGGGAGCTGGAGCAAAACTGAAAAAATAGGATGCACAAAACAGCGAAAGACCGGAACGGCAGAGGAAAATGTCCGTTTCGGTCTTTCATTATGTTTGGCTTATAAAATTAGAAAATACAATTATTTCGCATTGAATACATACTTATCCATACGGTCAAATGCCTCTTTCACAAGCACATGCGGCAGTGCCAGATTCAGGCGGATCGCATACGGTCTGTGGAACGGCCGTCCGTCCTGCCAGATCACGCCGACAGCAACACCGGCTTTCAGCAGTGTATCCATATCGGTATCATGCTCCTTGCACCACTCCTCGCAGTCGAGGTACAGCATGTACGTTCCTTCTGGTTTGGAAAGCTTCACGCCCTTGAAATGCTCGAGAATGTAGTTGTACGCATAATCCGCATTCGATTTCAGCACTTCGCGCAGTTCATCCACCCACTGATATCCCTCCGGCCGGTAAGCGCCGATCAGCGCATGAACAGAGAGTACGTTCGGAGAATTGTAGTGGGAAAGGGACGAAGCCTTCTCCACACGGTCGCGCAGCATGCGGTTGTAGATGATGTGGTAGGAGCCCACAAGGCCTGCGAGGTTAAAGGTCTTGGACGGTGCATAAAGCGCGATGGTACGCTCGCGTGCATCTTTGGAAACGGACTGCGTCGGGATATGTTTGAAGCCCGGCAGTGTCAGATCAGACCAGATCTCATCGGAGATGACAACACAGTCGTTGGCCTTGTAAATTTCCATCGCTTTTTCAATCTCCTCGCGCTCCCAGACACGGCCCGTCGGGTTGTGCGGCGAACAGAAAATGGCGAAATGAATGTTGTTTTCTTTTAACTTGCGGTCCATATCGGCGTAGTCCATACGCCATACGCCGTTCTCATCCTGAACAAGATCGGAGAGAACGATATTGCGTCCGCAGTTCTCAAGAACACCGGTAAAACCGATGTATGTCGGGGAATGCAGAAGAATGGATTCGCCCGGGGATGTAAAAGCGGCAGCAGCCGAAGCAACACAGCCGAGCACGCCGTTCTCATAGCCGATCGCCTCACGCGGCAGATCTTCCACACCGTTGCGCTCTTTCTGCCAGCGGATGATGCTGTCAAAATATGCATCCGGCAGATTAAAGTAGCCAAAATGCGGTTCGTTGACTCTCGCGTGAATTGCTTCCTGAATGGTCGGAAGAGACGGGAAGTTCATGTCGGCCACCCACATCGGGATGCGGGAGAAGCCCTCTTTGACTTCCGCACCCGGAATCGGGATCTGATCGACAGCGATCGAATCGTGGCCGCTGCGGTTCATCAGAGATGTAAAATCGTATTTCATTGGTAAAAACCCTCCTTTGTGTTTGCTGTGCTCTCGAAGTAAAACCAAAAGCACATGGAAAACCGGATGCAGCTTCCTTTCCTCGCTGAAAGAAAAACCTGCAGCCGGCTGAATACAAATATTATAACACGGAGGGGAATTTTCGTAAACAAAAGAATGCTTTATTCGGCACCATTTATTCCGCGCCGATCCAGTTATCGCGGTTGATTGCTTCCGTGTGGCTGGTGCTTTCGTTCATGATTTTCTGCAGATCCGGCCGGTCATAGTTGACAATGCCCTTTCCGAGATATTCATGGCTGCCGCGCCGGAAGACGCTGACGACATCGCCTTTCTTAAAATCGCCTTCGACTGCCACGATGCCTTTGGGAAGCAGGCTCTTTGCCTGAACAGCAAGTGCTTCTGCGGCACCCTCATCGACGTAGAGGTTGCCCGCACTCGGCGCATAGAATGCCATCCACTGCAGACGCGTTTTCATGTTGTGGCCGCTGGCGGTAAAGTACGTTCCTTTTGCGGTTCCTTTCACCGCACGCACAATGTTGTTTTCCTCCGCCGAGGAGCAGATCAGAACCGGCACACCGGCTCTTGTGGCAAGCGAAGCGGCGGAGAGCTTCGTTGTCATGCCTCCCGTTCCGTTGCCCGATCCCGCACCGCCTGCCGCAGCAGTGAGCTCCGGCGTGATCTCATTTACCACGTCGATATGGCGCGCATTCGGGTCACTCTTTGGATTGACAGTGTAGAGCCCGTCGATATCGGTCAGCAGAATCAGAAGCGATGCATGCAGCATCGCAGCCACCTGGGCGGAGAGCGTGTCGTTGTCGCCGACCTTCAGCTCCTCAATCGCGATCGTATCGTTCTCATTGATGATCGGAATCGCACCGCGCCCGAGCAGGACGGAGAGGGAGCCGAAGATGTTTTTATAGCGGCGGCGGTCCTCAAAGTCACTGCGGTTCAAAAGAATCTGCGCACACGGAATCTGGTACGCCATCAGATTTTTCGTGTATTCCTCCATCAGAAGGCCCTGGCCGACAGCAGCGGCAGCCTGTTTATCGGCAATTTTCGTCGGCCGTTTTTTAAAGCCGAGACGGGAAAAGCCTGCGGCGATCGCACCGGAGGAAACGAGAATCACATGGTGGCCTGCCGTCTGCAGCGCGGCAAGCTGGGTCGTAATGTTCCGTATTTTTTCAGCATCCATGGTTCCGTCTGAGAGTGTCAGGGAGCTGGTGCCGACTTTCACAACTATCGTCTGTTTTTCCATCATGAAAACCTCAAATGTAAGAAATGATAAGAAACGTTGTTTACGGGTGACAAAACATCAATTACAGACACTTTAACACAGTACTGTGTGAGAGTCAAGAAGATGCGGAATGGTCGTTACATTTTTCGTGAAAGATCTGCAAAAAGATAGAAATTTGTTGCTGGAATTCTGAAAAAGTATGGTAGAATAGAAAACGAGAAAAAGGTGTGTGCAGAAATACATTTTTCCTGAAAAACAAAAGAAGCGGAAAGAAGTCCGGCACACGACGGAGGGAGTCAAAGATGGAGGAAAAAACAGAAGAAAGAGGCAGAGGCTGCATGACAACGCTGTGCTACATCGAAAAGGATGACAGCTATCTGATGATGCACCGCACGGTGAAAAAGAACGATGTCAACAAGGACAAGTGGATCGGCGTCGGCGGCCATGCGGAACTTGGCGAAAGCCCGGAGGAATGCCTGCTGCGTGAAGTAAAAGAGGAAACCGGCTACACGCTGACGAGCTGGCGTTTCCGCGGTCTTGTTACCTTTGTGACAGAGGCAGAAAACAGCAAAACGGTGGAGTACATGGAGTATATGTGTCTCTACACGGCAGACGGATTCACGGGAGAACCGACTGCATGTGATGAGGGCGAACTCGCCTGGGTGAAAAAAGAGGACGTCCTGCACCTGAATCTGTGGGAGGGAGACAAAATCTTTTTCCGCCTTCTGAATGAAGACGAGCCGTTTTTCTCCCTGAAGCTGCGGTATGTGGGCGACACGCTCGCAGAAGCGGTGCTGAACGGAAAACAGATGGAACTTTTTGAGGAGCGCTCAGGCGACGGCACGCCGACCGGAACCATCGTAGAACGCGGCGTGGCGCACAGTGAGGGACGGTGTCACGGAACGGCACATATCTGGATTGCACGGGCGAATGAGAAGAGCGGCTGTGAGGTACTGCTGCAGAAAAGGAGTGCCTGGAAAGATTCGAATCCGGGCTGCTACGATATTTCAAGCGCCGGCCATCTTTCGGCGGGCGATACATATTTGGAAGGGGCTCTGCGGGAAATCGGCGAGGAGCTCGGCATCCACGCAGAGGCAGAGGAGCTGAGGGATCTT
The DNA here is from genome assembly GCF_003481425.1 of Blautia sp. OM06-15AC. Lineage (NCBI taxonomy): Bacteria > Bacillati > Bacillota > Clostridia > Lachnospirales > Lachnospiraceae > Blautia > Blautia sp. OM06-15AC. The sequence continues at coordinate 133,121 of NZ_QULD01000007.1, forward strand.
GGCCTGCTGGAAAAAGTATCACACGGTGTTTTTTACGGAAAACCGTTCCACGATCATGAGGTCAGCGCCGTGTATCTTTACACGAAGCCGGTCGAGGCGGAAAAACTGCATCTACAGGAGTCGGAAGTAGAAGCAGTCCGCTGGATGGATCTCAAAGAGTGCCAGAAGGCGGTAAGAGAAGGAAGCATTCCCAACTGTATTGATATACGGGAACTGGAAATGATTGAAAAAGCGTGGTTCGCCGGAGAAAAAACAAAAAATGAGGAGTAAGAGAAGATGAAAGAAAATGGATTCATCAACGAGAAGCTGACCCCGAAGCACGAGGAAAAAGAGGCAGCAGCCACCGCTGAAAAATAAAAAGAAATGCATGAAAAAAGTCACCGGTTCGAAATAGAACATGGTGACTTTTTTGGATATCGCGTAAATGAAATTTTTTTTTTATTTCGCTGCTGCTTTTACCTGGCTAAACAGTCCGGATTTCTGAAGAGCCGGACGCAGTGCCATGTAGATGACAACGGAAGCGATGGTGGAAAGTACGGCGTTGATGGAAGTTGCCGCTACGTTCCAGCTTAAGGTAACCTCTGCTGCCGGTTTTCCAAGAAGAACCAGTTTGTAGAAGTAACCGATGAGCGGATCGAAGATCACATTGAACAGAAGTCCGCCGATGGCTGCAAGCAGTGCCCATTTGAAGATCTGTTTCTGATCGGTCTGCTCGTTGATTTTACCGATTTTGTGTGCGATCAGTCCTGCGATGAGGCCGATGCAGAATTTTAAGATGAAGGTCTTTGGTGCGTATACCACATAGACCGGATCGAGAAGATCTCCGATGGTCATGCCGATCGCACCGCCGATTCCGCCGTAAACACCGCCGAGAATCAGTGCACCGAGCACACAGACAGCGTTTCCGAAATGGATCGAGGTGGCATCTCCGCCTGGCAGCCAGATTTTGAACTGCAGGAAGGTGAAGACAACGTAGGAAAGGGCTGCAAAGACACCTGTCATTGCGATTTTCCAGACTTTTTCATTTTTCATAACAACGCACTCCTTTGGTATCTGGAACTTTCGTTCCTTGATTGCACCCTATTATAGGGAGTGGTGGCATGAAGAAAAAGTTCCAATTCCGGATTTTTTGACCAGACCAGTTATTTCCGGTACGATTTCATTTTTTCGTGTTCTTCTTTTAATTCTCTGTAGAGCTGCAGCGAATTCCACGCCTGGTTCTGCGTTGTGACGATGGCTTTGAGGGCGATCGGCGGCACTTTTTTCCGGCGCATTTCGGTGAGAAAAAGATCGAGTTTCCGCTCGGAAAAGCCGGCCATGACCATCATTGGTTCATCAAATCCGGCGCCGTCATAGGCTTCGGGGGATTCTGCAAATGCTTTATTTCCGGCAAGAAATCCGATCGACTGGAGATACTGTTCCGGTTCCACAATGCGCACGCGGATACCGAGCTTTAAGAGAACCGGCTTTAAAAGCACAGCTGTTTTCGTTCCTTTGATCTGATATAAGAGTACGGTTTCCATGAGAAAAATCCTTTCCACGGGCAGATTTCCGGATCAAATGCGCGGATGCCCAGAACTATGATATAAGAAATGTTTTGGAAAAACAATACTTTTATGGTATCATAGGAACGTACAATTCAGAACACGATAAATTTTGAGATAAAAGAGAAAGGAAACCAATAAAATGTGGATAGCAGATGGATGGAAAGATTATGAAGTGCTGGATACGTCCGGCGGAGAAAAACTGGAGCGGTGGGGAGATTACCTTCTGGTAAGACCAGACCCGCAGGTCATCTGGAACACGAAAAAAGAAAATCCGGGCTGGAAAAAGAAAAACGGCCATTATCACAGAAGCAGCAAGGGCGGCGGAGAATGGGAGTTTTTCCATCTGCCGGAGCAGTGGGAGATCAACTATAAAGACCTGACCTTCCGCCTGAAACCGTTCAGCTTCAAACACACCGGCCTTTTCCCGGAGCAGGCAACGAACTGGGACTGGTTCGGCGATCTGATCCGCCGTGCCAACCGCCCGATTAAAGTGCTGAACCTGTTCGCCTACACGGGAGGCGCAACGCTCGCAGCGGCCGCAGCAGGCGCAAGCGTCACACATGTCGATGCATCCAAAGGCATGGTCAACTGGGCAAAAGAGAACGCTGCCGTGTCCGGCCTTTCGGACAAGCCGATCCGCTGGCTTGTGGATGACTGCACCAAATTTGTCGAGCGCGAGATCCGCAGAGGCAACCACTACGACGCGATCATCATGGACCCGCCGTCCTACGGAAGAGGACCAAAGGGCGAGATCTGGAAAATCGAGGAGTCGATTCATCCGTTCATCAGGCTCTGCACGCAGCTCTTAAGCGATGACCCGCTGTTCTTCCTTGTGAATTCTTACACGACAGGACTTGCACCGGCTGTCCTGACGTACATGATTTCCCTGGAATTAAAACAGTACAAAGGCCACGTAGAAGCACAGGAAATCGGCCTTCCGGTCAAGTCGACCGGCCTTGTTCTGCCGTGCGGTGCATCGGGAAGATGGCAGTCTGACAACGTTTAAAACATCTTTTGGCAGCGGACGTATGTCCGTCATACGAAAAACATTTGGCTGAAATTGCAGGAAATGAAGTATAAAACTGCAAAAAGTGGGATAAAATGCTGAAAAGTGTATAAAACATGCAAGTTCTCCTTGACAGAAACTCATGATCTGGTAAAATGGTCTTTAGTTGAGCAAGAAACCTGAAAAACGGGTAAGGAAAGTACAAGGGAGGACGTTTCATGAAACCGTATATCGAATGGACCAAAGAAGAATTAGTTGCCGAGAAAGCCAGACTGGAGCAGGAATTTGCAGAGGTAAAAGCAAAAGGCCTCAATCTGAATATTTCCAGGGGAAAACCTGCAGCAGCCCAGTTAGATCTCACGGAAGGAATGCTTACCGTTCTCTCGAAAAATGAAGACACCTTCGCAGAAGATGGAACCGACTGCCGGAACTACGGCGTGCTGACCGGTATTCCGGAAGCAAGAAAACTGATCGGAGATATCTGTGAGGTTCCGGCGGAAAACGTCATCGTTTACGGAAACGCCAGCCTTACCATTATGTTTGATACCGTAGCACGTTCGTTCCTGAAGGGCGTTGCAGGCTGCACTCCGTGGAACAAGCTGGACAAAGTAAAATTCCTCTGTCCGGTACCGGGCTATGACCGTCACTTCGGTGTAACCGAGTACTTCGGCGTTGAGATGATCAATGTTCCGATGACACCAGAAGGACCGGACATGGACATGGTAGAAAAACTCGTTGCAGAAGATGACGCCATCAAGGGAATCTGGTGTGTACCGAAATACTCCAACCCGCAGGGCTACACCTACTCCGATGAGACCGTCAAAAGATTTGCAAACCTGAAACCGGCAGCCAAAGACTTCCGTATTTTCTGGGATAATGCATATATCATCCATCACCTGTATGATGACAGACAGGATCACCTGCTGAACATCATCGAGGAGTGCGAGAAAGCCGGAAATCCGGATATGGTCTATGAGTTCGTATCCACTTCGAAAGTAAGCTATCCGGGAGCCGGAATTGCAGCTCTCATTTCTTCTGAGGCAAACCTCAAAGAGGCACAGGAGTACATGAACTTCCAGATCATCGGTCATGATAAACTGAATCAGCTGCGCCATGTAAAATTCTTCCAGAACCTGGACGGCGTGATGAATCAGATGAAAAAGCATGCTGAGATCTTAAGACCGAAATTCGAGGCAATTCTGCAGGTAATGGATCAGGAGCTGAGCGGCCTTGACATCGCTTCCTGGACAAAACCGAACGGTGGATACTTCATCTCCTTCGATGCGATGGAGGGATGTGCAAAGAAGATCGTTGCAAAAGCAAAAGAGGCCGGTCTTACCATGACAGGCGCGGGCGCAACGTATCCATATCACAACGATCCGCAGGATTCCAACATCCGTATTGCACCGTCCTTCCCGACACCGGAAGAGCTGGAAATCGCAGGTCAGGTATTCGTGCTGAGTGTCAAACTGGTCAGCGTGGATAAGATTCTGGAAAGCAAATAACAGATAAGTAAAAATACAAAAGCCGGATTCTCCCGGGGGACACAGTTTTTGTGAACTCTGGTGGGGGAGTTCCGGCTTTTTTCTATCAGAAAGTTAAAAAGAAATTTTCTATGGGACAGAAAGGAAAAACATGAAAAAGAAAGTAATAGGAATTGCCGCAGGACTCATACTCCTTGCGGCCGCAGGCGGTTACGCGGGCGTGGGGCATTACTATGCATCCCACTTTTTCCCGAAAACCGCGATCAACGGACTGAACTGCGCAGGGCTGACCGCAGAGCAGGTCAAAGAGGAAATTCAGAAGCACATTGTGGATTATACACTCAGCATTACCGAGCGCGGTGGAAAAACAGAGACATTAAGCGGCACGGAGATCGGCCTCACGTATGTGGACGACCACGCGGTGGAAAAACTGCTGGAGTCCCAGAATACTCTTGCATGGCCTGCATTCTATTGGAAAGAGAAAGAAAACCAGGTGGCGGCGGACTCTGTCTATGACAAAGAAATGGTGCAGGAAAAACTGCAGACGATGGAAGGGTTTCAGGAAGAACAGCAGGAAGCGCCGACGGATGCGTATCTGACGGATAACGGAACCTCGTACGTCATTGTGCCGGAAACAGAGGGCGAGCAGGTGGACTATGAGAAGGCGGAGCAGGCTGTCATCGAGGCGCTGGATGCCGGAGCGGCGAGCGTGGATCTGGAAGAAAAAGATGTTTACCGGAAACCGGGCATTACGCAGGATGATGAAGCACTGAATGGGGAAATGGCGGAACTGAACCACCTGACAGCGGCGCGGATCACGTATGCAATCGGTGAAAACAGCTATGCCATAGACCGGGCGACCTTACAGAGCTGGCTCGTACAGGGGGAGGATGGAACCTGCACGATTTCGCAGGACGAAGCGGCAGCTTTTGTGCGCCATATGGCGTATGAGACGGACACCTTCGGGCTGGCGCATACCTTCAAAACGAGTCTTGGCGCGACCATTAACCTGAATGCGGGCGGCGATTACGGCTGGTGCATCGACAAGGAGGAGACGACGCAGGCACTTCTGCAGGCGATCGAGGACGAAACACAGGGAAATCTCGACCCGGTTTACCTCTATACGGCCAATGACCGCTCGGCAAATGATATCGGAAATACATACGTCGAGGTGTGCATTTCCCAGCAGAAAATGTGGTGCTACAAGGATGGCGTTCTGGTGACGGAAACACCGGTCACAACGGGCAATCATGCGACGGGCTATGACACTCCGGCAGGCAGTGTCTGGGCGGTGGATGCGAAAAAAAGTGACTGTGATTTCAAGCTCTATCCGAGCCATGTCATGTTCTGGCTTCCGTTTAACGGCGACGTCGGAATTCACGATGCGAGCTGGCGTACCGAGTACGGCGGGGACATCTATCTGACGAACGGATCCCACGGATGTGTGAATACACCGTACACAGAAGCAGAAAAAGTGTTCAATGCTATTGAAATTGGGGACCCGGTTATCGTATACTATAGCCTGGATGATGTAACCGGGCCGCAGCCTACACAGAAAAACAGCCTGTAGGAAAAACGCTTAAGCATCACAGCAGAAGCACATCAAATAAAGGAGATTTTGATAGATGAAAATAGTAGTATTAGCTGGAGGAACCAGCACGGAACGTTCGGTATCCATTACATCGGGAACTATGGTCTGCAAGGCACTCCGCGAGAAAAACCATCAGGCAGTTCTGGTAGACGTTTTCTGCGGTATCGATGTGAAGGGGAACCTGGAAGATGTATTTGCAGAGGAGGCGTACGATATAGACAAAGCAGCAGAATATATGCACAGCTTTGATGCAGGATTAAACGAAATGATCGAATCCCGCCGCAGATTTTTCGGACCGAACGTACTGGAACTCTGCGAGGCAGCGGATGTTGTTTTCCTTGCCCTGCATGGCGCAAACGGAGAGGACGGAAAGGTACAGGCTACGTTCGATCTGCTCGGCATTCCGTATACCGGAACGGGCTATTTAAGCAGCGCCCTCGCAATGGACAAATCCATCACAAAACAGTTCTTCCGTGCACACCATGTGCCGACCCCGAACGGCGTGACCCTGAAAAAAGGCCAGGAGAGCGAGCCTTTGTCCGGCTTTGGCCTGGAGCTTCCGGTTGTCGTAAAACCGTGCTGCGGCGGTTCCAGTGTCGGTGTCTATATTGCACACACGAACGAAGAATACTGGCAGGCTATGAAGGATGCTTTCTCCTACGAACCGGAGGTTGTCGTTGAGGAGTATATCGAGGGAAGAGAGTTCTCCGTTGGCGTGGTAGACGGAAAGGCTTACCCGATCATCGAGATTGCACCGATCGAAGGCTTCTATGATTACACGAACAAATACAAAGCCGGAGCTACTGTTGATACCTGCCCGGCCGTACTGACGGAGGAGCAGACGAAAGAAATGCAGAAGCACGCAGAGGACGGCGCTGCCGCTCTCGGTATCGAAAACTACTGCCGTCTCGACTTTATGATGCGCAAGGACGGAAGAATGTACTGCCTCGAGGCAAACACCCTTCCGGGCATGACCCCGACCAGCCTTCTGCCGCAGGAGGCACAGGTACTCGGCATTTCCTATCCGGAACTCTGCGAGCTGCTGATCCAGCTTTCTCTCAGAAAAAGAGGTAACAACGCATGAAAAATATGACACTTGCGCACATCACAGAGGTGTGCGGCGGAATCTACTTCGGACCGGAAGAAAAGAAAACAGCGGAAGTCACGGATATCGTGACGGACAGCCGGAAAGCGGGAGAGGGAAGCCTCTTCGTTGCAATTCCGGGTGAGCGTGTGGACGGCCATAAATTTATCCCGAACGTGGCTTCCCAGGGCGCACTTGCTGTTATTTCCGAGCAGAAACTTGAAACACCGCCATGCCCGTATATCCTCGTGAAGGATTCCATGGAGGCCATTAAAGCAATGGCAGAATACTATATGCAGCAGCTCAATATTCCGGTTGTCGGCATTACGGGAAGTGTTGGAAAGACCAGTACAAAGGAGACGATCGCGTCGGTGCTGGCGCAGAAATACCGTGTGCTGAAAACGGATGCGAACTTTAACAATGAGCTGGGACTGTCACTTACTGTTTTCCGCCTGCGCGAGGAGGATGAGATGGCGGTTCTCGAGATGGGAATCGACGATTTCGGCCAGATGCACCGTCTGGCGAAGATCGCACGCCCGGAGACCGCAGTCATTACGAATATCGGCTGGTGCCATCTGGAAAATCTGAAGACGCGAGACGGTATTTTACAGGCGAAGACCGAGATCTTTGATCATCTGCGTGAGAACGGGCACATTATCATCAATGGGGACGATGATAAGCTGTCTACTGTTGGAACGGTTCACGGCATCAAGCCGGTTCATTTCGGATTGGATGAAAAGAACGAATATTATGCCGATGAGATCGAGAGCCAGGGCTTCCGCGGCATTTCCTGCCGGATTCATACCCCGCAGGGGAGCTTTTCTGCACTGATTCCGATTCCGGGACGCCATATGGTTTACAATGCGCTGGCCGGAACCGCAGTCGGATGCATGTACGGGCTGACGCTGGAGCAGATCAAACAGGGAATCGAGACACTGCAGTCGGTGAGCGGAAGATTCCACATCATCGAGACAGGAAAATACACCGTTGTCGATGACTGCTACAACGCAAACCCGGTTTCGATGAAGGCATCTCTCGATGTTCTGAAAGAGGCGAAGGGAAGAAAAGTGGCCGTGCTCGGCGATATGGGAGAGCTTGGAACCGATGAGGCAGCACTCCACGCCGAAGTCGGCACACACGCCGGAACCTGCGGCATTGACGCCCTCTACTGTGCGGGACCGCTCTGCGAGCATCTTGCAAAAGCGGCAAAAGAGGCTGATTCGAAGCTTGAGGTACGCCACTTTGCAGACCGCGAGAGCCTGATGGCAGAACTGCCGAAGCTCTTACAGGACGGCGATCAGATTCTGGTAAAGGCATCGCATTTTATGGAATATGGAAAGATTGTGGAGATGCTTGAAACAGCACAGAAATTATGATAAAATTTTAAACTGGAAAGTACCCATGACAGGGTGGTAGCCTCCCGAGCTAATGAATACATAGGAAGGGAGGTGGCGTAAATGACAGCATACGAAATTATTATGGTTTTTCTGGGAATCTTAGCTTTACTGATTTCCTTCGGAGGCTTCATCATTGCGTTGCTTACCTTTCTCGATAAGAGAAATAAGCGAAAATAAAAATGCCTACCCCGTCGGCAAACGGGATAGGCGGTGTTCGTAAGAACATTTAACCCTTTTCTCGAGAGCATCCACTTTGGAGTGGGTGCTTTCTTTTTATATATTTATTATATCGCAGGGGTCTGGCATTTTCAAGCATTTTCTTTCAATTGTTCTAATAGAATGTTTTTCGTATAATTTCCAATCTCTTTTTTCTCTTCCTTCGTAAGCTCGCCCGGAATGATCGGCTTGCCGTACGTTACGGTAACGTGGGTACCGCGGATCTTCGGGAAATGTGCTTCCAGAATTTCTCTGGATCCGGAAATCGAAAGCGGAATGATCGGGCAGCCGGTTTTCGTTGCCATCTTGAATGAACCGTTGTGGAACTCGCCGAGCTCCAGCTCGCTCTCCGTCTTGCCGCGGGTACCCTCCGGGAAGATACAGATGGAAGTGCCGCTCTTGATCTCCTCACATCCGGCAAGGATCATCTGCAGACCCTGTTTGATGTCGGAGCGGTCGAGGAAGAGGCAGTGGATGAGATCCATCCAGTTCTTTAACAGCGGAATGCGTGAAAGTTCTTTTTTGGCGACAAATCCGCAGGAACCCGGAACCGTTGTATAGGTTACAAGGATATCGAAATAGCTGCGGTGATTGCCGATGTATAGAACAGCCCGGTCCTTCGGAATATTTTCCTGACCTTTTACGGTGATCTTCGTGCCGGAAAAAAACAGAATTACGCGAAAAATCCAGCGGATCAGGGAGCGGCTTACCTTGTCACAGACCTCCGGCTTTTTCTTCCGGATCAGAAGCAGAACAAGAAGCACCGGGATCGACAGAATCAGATACAGAAAAGCGGTCAGAATGACCAGAATAAAACGAATCATGAATCTTTTTCTCCTCTTGGTAAAAATAGTGGTATTCAGTTATTGCGTACTTTTCAGTATACGTCATTGACGGGGCATGTTGCAATAACTTTCGTCTTTTTCAGAAAAAGATTTTGCGTCATAGAAGACTGCGGCCCGTCATACAATGGATAGAAAGAGCAGGAAGCGGCGTTTGGAATGATGAAGAAAAAGAGACGGGGAAGAGTTCTTCTGGCGGCGGTGATTCTGATGCTCCTGGCATCGTGCCGGATCACAGATGTGAGCGAGGGCGAGCGAAAAGAACTGTCGTATGCGATTGTAAAGCCGGGCGATTTTCCGCCGGAAATCGATCAGATTTTGCGCAGGAAAAAAGAATCCGCGTTCCAGATGGCGTACGAGAGCGGGGACGATCTCTACATACTGCGCGGCTACGGAAAGCAGAAAAGCGGAGGCTTTTCCATACAGATCGAAGAAGTATCGAAATCGGAAAACGCCGTTTTCGTGCGGACAAAACTCGTCGGACCTGCCGCAAAGGAGGAGCAGAAAGGCGCCGCCTCCTGCCCTTACGTCGTGCTGAAAACGAAAGCGGCGGCGGGAATCTCAGTCGTATTTGAGGATTAGAGTGGGAGGAGCCTTATGGATTTTGTAAAAAAGATTCTGCATCAGATCAGCAGAAAAAGCGAAGCGGTGTCACAGATTACGTTTGACGAGGACTACAATGTGCCGGACGCAAGGCCCGATGTGGGGCGGATGATTCAGAAAAAAGGCGAGGTGACGATCGGGGATGTGCAGATTTCGGAAGGAAAAGCGCGTGTATTCGGCGGCCTCACCTTTCATCTGCTGTACGTCTCCGACGGCGAACGGCGCCGGATCTGCCAGCTCTCCGGCGAGCTTCCGATCGACGAGACGATCCATCTCGATGGTCTGACAGGGGGCGACAAGGTCTGCATCACCTGGGAAGTGGAAGATCTGAACCTGCATCTCATCAACTCGCGGAAGCTGGGCGTGCGCGCGATCGTCACGCTGCACGCGTGGATCGAGGAACTGTGCGACCTTGCCGTGCCGATGGAAATCCGCGGGGAGAGCGACGTCGCGGTAAAAAGGCAGGAATACCGCGTGGTTGAGCTTGCAGTGCAGAAAAAAGATGTGCTGCGTGTCAAAAAGGAGCTTACGATTCCGTCCGGCAAGCCGGAATTGCACGAGATTCTCTGGCAGGATCTGGAAGTGCGCGGTCTCGATCTCCGCTCTGAGGAGGGGCGGGTCAGTGCGCAGGGAGAACTCTTTGTCTTCTGTCTGTACAGCGACGGCGAGGAGGATCACCCGCTGCAGTGGGTGGAGCAGGCGCTCCCGTTCCAGGCAGAAGTGGAATGCCAGGGCTGCATCTCCGAGATGATCCCGCGGATCGAAAGCACACTCGGCCAGACCACACTCGAAATCCAGCCCGATTCCGACGGCGAGGAGCGGGTCCTGCAGGCGGAGGCCGTACTCGAACTTGACATCTGTCTGTATCAGGAAGAAACCGTATCACTTCTGCAGGACGTTTACCATCCGCACCGAGAATGCATTCCAAAAGTGCAGGAGGAGACTTTGGAGAGCCTTCTGATCCGCAATTCCTCCAAATGCCGCCTGACCGACAAACTGCAGATGCGCGTGCCGAAAAATAAAATTCTGCAGATCTGCCACAGCGACGGCAAAATCAAGATCGACGAGGAAAGAATCGTAGAAAACGGCATCGAAGTAACCGGTGTGGTGGAACTCAGGGCGCTCTACGTGGTCAGTGACGATGAAATGCCATTCTACGCCGCCGAAACCGCCCTCCCTTTCCGCCACACCATCGAAGTCCCGGGAATCGGACCGGACTGCCGCTACGAACTCCAGTCCTCCATTGACCAGCTCTCCACAACCATGCCGGACAGCAGCGACATCGAAGCCAAAGTCGTACTGAACCTGAACGCCCTCGTCTTCCGCCGTAGAAAAGAGATGGTAATGCAGTACGTCGAAGAAAAAGACCGAGATCCGGAAGAACTGCAGAGCCTCCCGGGCATCACCTGCTACTTCGTCAAGCCGGGGGATACCCTGTGGGATATCGCAAAGAAATTCTATACGACGACAGATAAGATCAGGGAATTAAATGAACTGAAAACCGAAACACTCACACCGATGCAGCAGTTATTAGTGGAGCGGGTATAGCGGAAAAGACAGCCTACTGCCTTAAGAATGGAGTTAATCCATCAGGCAGCAGGCTGTCTTTTTGCGAGTTCCATGCCGATCTGCATTGCAGAAAGAACAGGTACACTTTTGTGACGGGAAGAAAAGCAGGAATTACAACCTTGCTTCTCAAAGAAATCAACAATAACGGAAAAACACCGTCCTTTGTTTATGATGTTGTGGGAAATATTACTACGATTTCCGAAAATGGTGTTCAAAAAGTAAAATATACGTATAATGCGCTGAGTGAACTGACCCGTGTGGATTCTGCATGGGAAAATAAAAGTATTACGTATACCTACGATGCCGGAATGAATATGACATCGAGAAAAGAGTATTCCTATACAACGGGAACACTTGGCACTGCGGTAAAGACAGATGTGTTTACCTACCGCACTTCAGGGTGGAAAGATCAACTTATTTCCTATAATGGCAGCAGCATTTCCTATGATGCGGTCGGCAACATTACAGCTTATCAGGGAAAAACACTGACCTGGTACAGAGGAAGTCTGCTGCAGAGTCTGACTTTAAACGGAAAGAAAGCAGTGTACCATTACGACAGCGAAGGACACAGAGTCCAGTGGAAAGACCTGAACGGAATCAGCCATAAGAACTACTGGTGCGGAAATAAACTGATGGGAACCAAATATGGAGATGTACTGGTTCAGTTTGTTTACGGTGCAGATAAATCCCCGCTGATGCTGAAAAAAGGAGAAAAAGAGTATTATTACTTGTACAACAGCCAGAATGATGTCATCGGACTGATTGACAGCGATGGAAAACAGGTAGTAAACTATTCTTACGATGCATGGGGAAAGCAGACCGGTCTGACCGATACCAGCGGAGAAAATATCGGAAAGCTCAATCCATTCCGCTATCGTGCTTACTGCTATGATGACGACACCAGACTCTATGTCACTGCCAGCCGCTATTACGATCCGGAACTGTGCAGATTCCTTTGTGCAGACAACTTTGATGTTGTAAAAGCGCAAATGTTCAGTATGAACGGAAAGAACCTTTATGTGTATTGCTGCAACAATCCGGTGAATGCGGTAGATGAGGACGGCAGCTTAGCAGAAACTTTGCAGGGAGTTATAGCGGTACTGAAAGAAGTAGCAAAAGGAGCCTTTGTGGGAGTTGTTACATACTGGATTCAGTGTTTGATCAGTGGCGAAGATGTGACAAAAGAAGGAACGTTTATCGCAGCTATTTCTGGAGGAATCACAGGTGCTTTTGGCGGAATAGCCGTTTCAATAGCAGTAAGTTTTGCAGGAGGAGCTTATTCGGAATATCAGGATTCAAAGGATCCAGGAAGAGCTATTGCGGCTGGAGTTTATGAGAGTATTGTAACAGCATTACAGCCAGGAACCTATACTGCTCATGTAGAGAAAAAAGTGGAAAAGGATGCATTAAAGATTTTTTCGAATTTTTTTCAGGCACCAATTCTTGGACATGGAAAAAGTGGTGTTTTGGATGGTGTTTTTGGAAAACCCCAAAAACAGGAAAATAAAAATGGATCAACATTTAAGAAAGATAGCAATACCAATTTTGGTACTAAACAAGGTGGAGAAAAAAAGAATTGGCAAAACAATAAATCCGCAATTTCAAAGAAAATGCAGAATATAGGACTTCCGGCACTTAGATAAAAAGTTTTGAAATGCCTTTGCACGAGATGAGATAAAATATATCTTCGTGCAAAGGTGAAAATATATTAACAGGAGAAAATATGAGAGCAGGATATCGTAAGTTTTTTATGTTTGGACAAGTTGTCATATTAATAGGCATCGGGTATCTTATGACAAAATTTTGGGAAGATGCAAAAAATCAATGCGAATTATATAATTTGCCTCAAAAGCTTTGGGTAATATTGGGAATGATGTTTATTTGCGGGATAGTGTCATGGGGAAGTGTAGATGCTTTAACACGTATTTACATCCATAAGTGGGGAATGGAACTTACCTTTTTGGGATATAAGAAAAAAATTGTATGGGAGGATTTTTCCGTTATACAAAGATATAAAAATCATTTTTTCTTTAACGTATCAAAACAAAAAGATAGCGGTCTGTTTTTTTTAACATATCATCCATTTACTAGCTTTGTGATATTTGATAAGTCACAATTTAGTTGTGTCCGTATTATGCCAATCAGCGCCGACGAATTTTGTGACCTCCTCACTTCATACGGTGTCAAGTATACGGAAAGTAAATAACATACAAAAAGAGTGGAAGTGGCCGTAAGATCCCACAAATTACAAGCCACTTCCCTTTTTATACGCAAATTTGGAAAAAGAAAGAAGGAAATGCCAATGAAATCAATTTATTGCACGATCATTGCCGCAGCAGGCAGCTTTCTTGCGGCACAGTTTGGAGGATGGGATGCTGCACTGGAAACGCTGGTCTGCTTCATGGCAATTGACTGGATCACAGGAGGCGTTCTGCTTCCTGTCGTTTTTAAAAAGAGCCCGAAATCCGAAAACGGAACGCTGGAGAGCCGTGCAGGATGGAAAGGACTTTGCAGAAAAGGGATGATGCTGTTCTTTGTGCTGGTTGCAGAAAAACTGGATCGGTTTACACAGACGAATTACCTGCGAGATGCCGTCTGCATTGGAGCTATTTTAAATGAAGCAGTTTCAATTCTGGAAAATGCAGGGCTGATGGGTGTGAAAATCCCTGAGATTCTGCGGTCAAGGATTGATGTGCTGAGAAAGGAGGAGCAGAGTAAATGAGGATTGACAGAAGCTATTGCAGTAACCAGAATACCTGGCCGGAAAATCATCCGCAGTGTATTGTGGTACACAATACAGACAATTTTGCCGCCGGAGCCGATGCCCGCGCGCATGCAAGAGCGCAGTACCAGGGAAATTTTCAGAATATGTCGGCGCATTATTACGTAGATGACGGGGAGATCGCTTATCAGGCTGCGCCGCACAGCAGAGGATGCTGGCATGTCGGGAGAAATTATGGAAGTAAAAATCTATTCGGCAGATATGGAAACCGGAACAGCATCGCGGTTGAGATGTGCGTGCAGAAAGGATATGATTACGAAACCGCATTTTTACATACGGTGGAGCTGGTGAAAAACCTGATGAACGAGACGGGGATTCCGTCAGATGCAGTTTACCGGCATTACGACATCTGCAGCAAAAACTGCCCGTCCCAGATTCAGAAGCGGGGAGACTGGGAGCGGTTCCAGCGTCTGATTCGGGAAACAGAAGACGGCAGTGAGAAAAGTGAATACAATCCCGGCATCTACCGTGTAACAGACCCGGCGCTCAACATCCGCACAGGTCCCGGAGTAGAATACCCGGTGGTGGGAGTCATCAAAGACCAGGGAAGCTATACGATCACAGAAATCAGAAACAAAAGCTGGGGCAGACTGCTGTCGGGAGCGGGATGGATCAACTGCCATAAAGCATATTGTTTTTACGGGGGAAGCGTGTAAAATCCCATCTTTGCAAAACGATGTCATCGGACGGATTGACAGCGATGGAAAGCAGGGAGTAAACTATTCTTACGATGCAGGGGGAGAACTGGTAAATACCATGGATACAAGTGGTGCGAATATTGCACAGTCGAAAGAAATAACGAGGGGAAGATTGTATGAAAGTAATATGGGATGATTTGGGTAGAAGTATAAAGTTGATTGTGTGTGCTATGGGTAATTATTATTGTGCGAGTATATGGATAAAAGAAAAAGCCCAGATCCAATCGTATTCATTGAAGGAAAGTATTATAGTACTGATAGGAATGATGTTTTTTATTGGCTTATTTGGTGTTGCTGTAACTGTAGAACTTCTAAGACAAATTTACATTTGCGAATGGGGAATAAAGCTATCTTTTTTGAGGTATGAAAAAAAGATAGAATGGGAAGATTTCACTGTGATACAAAGATACAATGATCATTTTTTCTTCAACATATCGAAACAGAAAGACGATAGTTTGTTTTGGTGCACTTATCATCCATTTACCAGCATCATGATATTCGACAAGTTCCGGGCACCAAGCTGGGGAATCATACCGTTCAGTGCCGACGAATTTTGTAACCTCCTCACTTCATACGGTGTCAAGTATACGGAAAGTAAATAACATACAAAAAGAGTGGAAGTGTTCTGATTTCTGTTGTTTTTACGGGGAAAAGAGAGTAGTATAAATACATGTATAATTACAGCTTTGGAGGAAAAACAGTTGCTTGACTGGATCAATGTTTTTAAAGTAAACCGGAAAATTAAATCCCGTCTCTGGCCGTGGATTAAGATTATTTTGAGTATTGTTCTTTTCTTTGCGGTATTTTACGGAGATATCTATGTTCACATTTTGGATAAAACAAAGACGGGGCGAATCGTGGAAGCACTGATTCTGGTTGTGTTTTCGTTTCTGGACTATCTGATCTGCTTTATTTCTGTAGCCGAAATGGACTGCCTGAAGGACAGGCGGTATGCGGCGGCGAAGGAGAGCGGTGAATTTTATACGGTTTCTGAAATAGAAAGTTCCCTGTTTAACTATGTGCCGCGTACCTATACGATTTATTACCGGCGGGGAAGCAGAAGACTTACCTTCGGCGTACGGACAAGAACGACAGGAAATCTGCTGGAAATGGGCAGCAGAGAATATTTCATAGGACCGACAGGAAAGCGCGAGCAGATTGTGAAAGACCTCGATACGCTGATGAAAGAAGTAAAAAAATACGCAAGATTTGACAAAGTCCTGGTACAGACAATCAATGGAGAATCGGTAAAGAAATGATGCCGGTTCTTCTTGCTTTTACGTAAAAATGCAGGTAAGATAAAAACAGCATGAGTGTAATACACATGCGTGAAAAATCATCAACAGAGAAGGTATGAAAATGGAGGAAACAAAAGATGAATTATCTGAAGGAACGGGATGGTGACCTGTTCTCCAATGCGGATCTGAAACGGCTGATTGTGCCGCTTCTGATTGAACAGCTTCTTGCCATCGCAGTCGGCATGGCGGATTCAATTATGGTATCCAGTGTCGGCGAGGCGGCGGTGTCGAGTGTGTCGCTGATTGATACAATCTTTATTCTGCTGATCAACATGTTCACCGCGATTGCAACCGGCGGAGCCGTCGTGTGCGGCCAGTATATCGGAAAGAAGCGGCCACACAAAGCATGTGAGGCAGCTGACCAGCTTCTGCTGGTGACAACGGCGCTGTCAGTTGTGATCATGGCGGCGGTCTATCTTTTAAAGCCGTTTATTCTGCATGTTGTGTTTGGAAACATTACGGCAGAGGTAGAAAGAAACTGCAATATTTATCTGATGATCGTAGCGGCCTCCATTCCGTTTCTGGCGGTTTACAACGGCTGTGCGGCCATTTTCCGTGCGCAGGGTGATTCGAAAACGCCGATGAAAATATCCATCGTCATGAACCTGATCAATATTTCGGGAAATGCGCTTCTGGTCTATGCGCTGAAATTCGGCGTGGACGGCGTTGCGATTCCGACGCTGTTTTCACGTATGTACGCGGCTGCGGCAGCATTTGTTCTCGTACATAATAAGCGGTATCCAGTGCGGTGCTCTTATCCGGTGAAATTAAAACCGGATTTCCATATGCTGAAAAAAATCCTTGGCATCGGCATTCCGAACGGCCTCGAGAACAGTATGTTCCAGCTCGGCAAAATTATGGTCTTAAGTATGATCACACAGTTCGGAACAGCGTCGATCGCGGCAAATGCGGTGTCCAACACGATTGCTGTCTTCCAGACACTGCCCGGTATGGCGATCGGAAATGCAGTGCTGACCGTAAGCGCACAGTGCGCGGGAGCGGGAGACTATGAGCAGGTAAAATACTATGCGAAAAAGCTGCACATCATCATTTATGGCCTGATGATCGTCTGCTGTCTCGGTGTCATCGCGGCACTTCCGGCGGTGCTTCACGTTTACAGTCTGTCTGCGGAGGCAACAGCCATGACGGAAGATATCATCGTTTACCACGGCATCTGCTGTATGATAATCTGGCCAATTGCCTTCAATCTGCCGAATGTACTCCGCGCGTCCAATGATGTGGCATTTTGCATGATTCTCTCGATTCTTTCCATGTGGATCTGCAGAATCGGCATGAGCTATGTGCTCGGTGTGCGTATGGGATTCGGCGTCTTCGGTGTCTGGGTCGCCATGACGATGGACTGGGTTGTTCGTGCCATTTTCTTTGTCCTTCGCTATCGAAGCGGGAAGTGGCAGCATCAGACGTGATGAAAAATACGGAATGTTTTGGGGAGAGAGAAAGAAAAAACGATACATCTGGAGGAAGTTATTATTATGAAAAACGCAAAGAAACTGATTCCCGGAGCGGCGATTGCGCTGGTGATTGCCGCTGCGGCGAAATTCCTGGAAAGCCTGGAGGAGAGCGCCGGACTGCACTTTATCGGGGCATCGGTCATCGCCATGTTTATCGGTATGATTGTGAACGCCTTTTACAAGCCGAACAGCGTGACGGCGCCGGGAATTAAATTTACATCGAAGAAGATCCTGAAATTTGCGATTATTCTGCTCGGTGCGAGCCTGAATATCCGCACGGTGCTGACGGTCGGAAGATTTTCCCTGACGGTTATGGTATTTACCCTGGCAACGTGCTTCGGCCTTGGCGCACTGATCGGAAAAGCAATGGGACTGAACTGGAAGACGAGCAGCCTCATCAACGCCGGCACGGGTATCTGCGGCGGTTCCGCGATCGCGGCAATCGCGCCGGTCATCGAGGCAACCGATATGGACATTGCCTATGGCCTCTCCGCAACGTTTTTATTTGATACGGTCATGATTGTCGTATTCCCGATCCTCGGTCACTGGATGGGCCTTTCGGATGCCGCGTTTGGCCTCTGGGCCGGAACTGCGGTCAACGATACCTCAAGCGTCGTTGCCACCGGTTACGCATTCAGCGAGGCTGCCGGTGATTTCGCCACCATGGTAAAACTGACACGGACCCTCGCCATCATTCCGGCTGTTCTGGCATTCGCCGCCATCAACGTACATCTGAAACGGAAGGCGCAGGCAGCAGAAGGAACCGCCGTAAAGGTAAGCATCAAATCCATTTTTCCATGGTTTATCTTAGGTTTTCTCGCCATGTCAGCACTGACCTCCTTAGGTCTTATCCCGGCAGGCACAGCAGCCGCATTAAAAACCATCAGCAAATTTCTGATGGTGGCCGCCCTTGCGGCCATCGGCCTGAACACCGATTTCAAATCCCTCTGCCGCTCCGGCGCAAAGCCGATGCTGCACGGATTCATCATTTCGCTGTTGGTAGTCCTGGTAGCGATTGCAGTCGAATTTGCGATCGGCATTGCGCCGCATGGGGTACTGTAAAGAAACAGAGAATTAAAAATCCAGGCATCCGTATAGGATGCCTGGATTTTTTAAATCAAAACGGGTTTGTCGTTTCCTTCAAAAACGTTTTCAAAACCTGCAGCACCCCGTTCTCCCAGTACGGCGGGCAGGTGTGTTTTGCTGAGGCGATGACTTCCGCTCGGGCGTTGGAAACGGCGTAGCTTTCGCCGGCGTTCTGAAGCATCTCGATGTCGTTTAGGTTGTCGCCGAAGCAGCAGACTTCGTCTGGGGTAAGGCCAAAGTAGTTCATCAGAAATGAGAGACCGGTCCATTTGCTGACGCCGCGGGCGTTGCAGTCCAACCATTCCTTACCGGCGACAGCGAGTTTTGCCTGATGATTCCACGCCGGGATGAAATTTGGGGAGCAAAGCTCTTCACAGGAGGTTGGATGGTAGATTGTGAATTTGATAATGTCCTCGTTTTCTACCTTCGATAGATCCGGTACTTCGCGGACATCGAAGCCGTAGGAGTCGCGGAGCCAGTGAAACATGCGGCTTCCGGCATCTTCGGCGAGGCAGTAGTCCGGGGTGGCGGCAAAGCAGTCGCAGGACGGAAGTTCGTCGTGTACCATGCGGCACATGGATTTCCAGAGTGCCGTTTCCATCGGATATGTTTTCAGAATCTTTTCCGGTGTGCGCACGACAGTTCCGCCATCGGAGATGTAGAGCAGGCGGTCCTTGATCGGAGCGAAAAGCTTCTGTTCACTGGAAAACTGGCGGCCGGAACAGACAACAAAATGGATGCCCTGGTCGACAAGCCTGGAAACAACAGTCATATATTCCGGGTCGATCAGAAGTGTGCCGTCTTTGACGAGCGTTCCATCGACATCGGTTGCAATCAACTTTATCATAATAGAAAATCTCCTTATCTTGTCACAGAAAAAATTCAAACTATAGCAAGACCAGAAAATAACGCAAAAAAGACAGTGCTGCAGGGCGCGAATTACAAGGAACGGATTTGAAGGCGTACCGGGGTACGACGAAAATCCGTGACGCAGTAATTCACGTTCTGCAGTGCTGAATTTTTTGCATTATTTTCTGGGATTGCTATAAACATGATTATATCGTGAATTGCTTCGGGGTGCAAGCCGGAACCGGAGGAACGCAAAACTCCACGTTGACGAAATGCGGAAATAAGGCGTAAAATAAAGAAAAATATATATCCACAGGGGGATTTTTATTATGGCATTTATTCAGGTAAGCTTCATGTCAAAAACTTTAATGCGCACCGTACCGCTGCAGGTTATTCTGCCGGTCGACAAATTTACCTTTGGGCAGCCGGAGCGCGAGGAAAAACCGTTTAAAACGCTGTATTTGCTGCATGGCATTTTTGGGAATGAGACAGACTGGGTTCATGGAACCAGAATCCAAAGATGGGCAGAGGAGAAAAACCTTGCCGTTGTCATGCCGGCCGGCGAGAATGCGTTTTATGTGGATCAGCCGTCCATCGGTGCCATGCACGGACAGTTTATCGGAGAAGAACTGGTTGAGATTACAAGAAAAATGTTTCCGCTGTCCAGAAAAAGAGAAGACACCTTTATCGGAGGCCTTTCCATGGGTGGTTTTGGCGCACTCAGAAATGGCCTGAAATATCACGATACCTTCGGGGCTGTGATCTGCCTGTCCGGTGCACTTCATGTGCTGGAAAATCCGGAAGAGAGCAGAGCGGACAGCTTTGCACATGAAGAAGGTTATTTCGGAAATCTGGTCGAAGCAGCAAAGAGTGACAAAAACCCGGCTGTTCTTATCGAGCAGTTAAAGGAAGCACGGAAAAAAGATCCGTCTGTCAATGTGCCGACCGTATTCCAGGCGTGCGGAACAGAGGACGGACTTCTGGAAGTAAACCGTCTCTACCATAAACGGATGGAAGAGAGCGGCATGGACATTGTCTACTATGAGAGCAAGGGTGGCCATGAATGGGATTTCTGGGATGAGTGGATCAAAAAGGCACTGGACTGGCTGCCACTTGAGGAAAAGACGGAAGGTCTGAACAGCGGAAACGTAAATGTTTAAAGGAAAAAGGGAGACAGGCAATGCCAGAAACGAGAAATGACGAATTGTACCGTGCGTTAAAACACAACGGTTACCCGGACGACTTCTGCCGGGAAATTGCATACCGCCAGATGAACACCGATTTTACCGCCACGCGGATGCTCGGCTATCTCTACCGCGTCACAAGCCCGCGCGCCGAGGACGTTGTCGATGAGATGCTGGCTATCCTGAGTGACCGCAAAGCATGGATTGAGAAAAAACAGTCTGAGGAAGCCCAGGCGGCAATCAGCAGAATGTATCGGGAAGGCCTGTAACCTGGGCGGGCGTTTATGCAGAAAAAGCAGAAGGAACGGGCTTGCATTCTTTTCCGGTTTCTGCTACAATCAGTGCAGTGAAAAAGCGACGAAAAGAAACAGTAGCGACAGAGCGCATTCAGAGAGAAAGCGGCAGGTGAAAGCTTTTTGCAGAATCTATCGTGAACCGGTCTTGGAGCTGTGCACCGAAGAGAAGAAAATCCATCAGGAAAAATTTATTTCGTAGGCTGCACCGGGATCTCCCGTTACAGAGAAGGTACAGAGAGCAGAGATCACGCGTATTACAAAATACAAAAATCGTGGGGTACAAATGCTTTGTGTCAGAGTGCAGGAGTTTTCCTGAATTTAGGTGGTACCGCGGATAAAAAAATTCGCCCTAAACTGCAGCTTGCGGTTTAGGGCTTTTTTCTGTTTGAAAACGAAGCATCTAACTCGTTACTTCAGTGATGAGTTAGATGCGTAAAATGTTGTATAAAAGCTTAAAATCGGACAGGCTGGAATGTTCTCGCGTCTGGAAGATTTCAGATGTTGAAAACCCAAAGAATAAGGAGGAAATCAGAAAATGAAACTTGAAAAATTAGTAGGAGAGCGCTTCAAAGAAAGACCTGCTGACTGTGTCATCGACAGCCATGCTATTATGGTAAAAGGCGGATACATCAAATATATGGCAAACGGAATCTATTCTTCCTATCTGCCGCTGCGCCGCATTGTGCGCAAAATCGAGCAGATCCTGCGCGAGGAGATGGACAAAATCGACGGCCAGGAGGTGCAGTTTCCGGTTGTCATGCCTGCTTCTCTGTGGGATGAGTCCGGCCGTTACGATAGCATCGGCGATGAACTGCTGCGTTTCACCGACCGCAACAATGCCAAAATGGTACTCGGCATGACCCACGAGGAGGCAGCCGTACACCTTGTACGCGAGTATGCACAGAGCTACACCAAATATCCGTTTATGATCTATCAGATCCAGACAAAATTCCGTGATGAGGCCCGTCCGAGAGCCGGCCTGATCCGTGTGCGTGAGTTTACGATGAAGGATGCTTACTCCTTCCATACCAGCCAGGAAGATCTGGAGCAGTATTACGAGAAATGCCATGCAGCATACGAGCGCATCTTCGAGCGTGTCGGCGTGCCGGAGGTGGTATCTGTCAAATCCGATTCCGGTATGATGGGCGGAAATATCTCCCACGAGTTCATGCTTCTGACTCCGGTCGGAGAGGATTCCATCGTTCTGTGTGATTCCTGCGATTACAGAGCCAACATGGAGGCAGCTGAGAACATTTCCGACATCGCAAGAGATGCAGAATCCGCTGCACTCGAAAAGGTTTATACACCGAACGTCCACACCATTGAAGACGTCTGCAATTTCTTCGGAGACGAGACAAAGAACTCCTGCAAAGCCGTTGTTTATCAGCAGAATGTTGATGATAAATACGTTGTCCTTTTCATCCGCGGTGATCTCGAAGTCAACGAGACGAAGCTGGTCAACTTCCTCGGCGAGCAGGTTCACGCAGCCGTGATCACCGAAGAATGCGGACTGAACGCAGGCTATATCGGACCTGTGAACCTGAAGGTGAACGGAGATGCCGTTGTTCTCTATGATAAATCCCTCGAGGGAAGAAACAACCTTTCCTGCGGAGCCAACGAGGCAGAGCATCATTACAAAGGACTCGACATGGAGCGCGACGTTCCGAATGCCGAGTATCACGATTTTGCAAAAATCCAGGAGGGCGGCATCTGCCCGAAATGCGGCAAAAAGACCGTGAAGATCTCCAGAGGTATCGAGGTCGGAAATATCTTCCAGCTTGGAACCAAATATACAAAATCCATGAATATGACCTATGTCGATGCAAACGGCGAGAGCAAGACCCCGATCATGGGATGCTACGGTATCGGTGTCGGCCGTCTGGCAGCATCGGTCTGCGAGGCACATCACGATGAGTACGGCCCGATCTGGCCGAAAGCTATCGCTCCGTGGCAGGTACACCTCTGTGCAGTCCGCGTCGATGACGAGGAAGTCAGAGCATATGCGGACAAGCTGTACGAGGATCTGCAGAATGCAGGCATCGAAGTGATCTACGACGACAGAAGCGTCAGAGCCGGCGTAATGTTTGCCGATGCCGACCTGCTCGGCATTCCGCTGCGCATCATCGTAAGCCCGAAAAACATGAAACAGGGCGTTGTCGAGGTTGCATCCCGCGATAAGACTCTGAAAACACAGATTCCGCTGGAAAATGTGATGGAAGAGATTAAACAGTATCTGTAATGATTCAGAACCATGAGAAAGGGAAGAAAAATCGAGATGGGGCTCGGAAGAAGTTCGACAGGAGAAAACACGATATGGAACTCTGGGATATCTATGATGAAAACAAACAGCCGACCGGCCGCACGATGAAACGGAATGACTGGCATATGAAGCCGGGCGAGTTTCACCTGACCGTACTCGGCGTAATCGCAAGACCGGATGGGACCTTTCTTATCACAAAACGTGTCATGACGAAAGCATGGGCACCGGGCTGGTGGGAGGTTTCCGGCGGCGCGGCACAGGCAGGAGAGAGCTCTTGGGAGGCCGTGCGCCGTGAGGTCAGAGAGGAAACCGGACTCGATGTGAGCAAGGCTGACGGCGGTTATCTCTTTACCTACCGGCGCATCAACCCGGATGAGGGAGACAATTACTTTGTCGATGTCTATCGCTTCGTGATGGATGTCAAAGACGAAGATCTCCATCTTCAGGAGGAAGAAACAGACGGCTACCGTTTTGCTGCGCCGGACGAAATCAAAGAGTACGCCGCAGAAGGTAAATTCCTGCATTATGACAGCATCCGCCAGGCATTTGAACTGTAACAGAAAAATAAGATAAGAAAAACGCGTTCCCGCCGGAAACCACAGGGGTTTCCGAAAACGGGAACGCGTTTTCTTAGCCTTAGAGCGTGTCTGAAAAAGGCTTTTCGCAAGCAGTTTATTGCAGTTAATTGCGATTGAATACTTCGCGGTTGAGCGCCTTTTCCTGATGGCTGACAATCGTTGTGCAGACAGCATCGCCTGTGATGTTGACGGCGGTACGCAGCATATCGAGAATACGGTCGATACCCATGATAAGAGCGATACCCTCCGTTGGCAGTCCGACGGAATTCAGTACCATAGCCAGGGTAACAAGTCCGACGCTTGGGATACCGGCGGTACCGATGGAAGCCAGTGTTGCGGTAACAACAACCGTTGCGAGGTTTGCCGGAGTCAGATGAATACCGTATGCCTCTGCGATGAAGATGACAGCGACACCCTGCATAATGGAGGTACCATCCATGTTGATGGTTGCGCCGAGCGGAATGGTGAACGAAGAAATCTGCTTCGAGACACCCATCTTTTTGTTCAGGGTATCAATCGACATCGGGATTGTCGCGTTGGAGGTTGCGGTGGAAAATGCAAATCCCATAACCGGAAGGAATTTCTTCACGAATTTAATCGGATTCAGCCGTGTGAATACGAACAGAAGAACCTGATAAATGATGAAGCACTGCAGTGCCAGCGCCAGTGTTACATTTCCCATGTATTTCAGCATCGGTGCGAACGCAGAAAAGCCGACCGTTGCAAAGGTACGTGCAATCAGACAGAAAACGCCGACCGGGGCCACCTTCATGACCGTCATGGTCATTTCCATCATGACATCGTTAAACTGGCTGATAAAGTTGGAAACGACCGAAGCACGGTTTCCGAGCTTTGCCAGCATTACACCGACAAACAGGGCGAATACGATGATGGGAAGCATATCGCCGTTTGCCATGGAACCAATCGGGTTCTTCGGGATGATGTTGAGCAGTGTATCCACCAGGCTGACGCTGGAATCTGCTGCTGTCGAGGACAGGTCGGCTTTCTGAACCGCACTCATGTTAAGTCCGAGACCCGGGTGAATGAGCAGGGCGGTTCCAAGTGCGATGCAGACGGCAAGTGCTGTGGTAACAAGGTAAAAGCCGATCGTTTTTACGCCGACCTTTCCGAGGGTTTTGCTGTCTCCGATGGACATACTTCCGCAGACGAGGGAGCAGAAGACAAGCGGTACGACAAGCATCTGCATCAGGCGGATAAAGCCCTGTCCGATGACATACAGCACACCTTCTACGATGACGGTGTCCTTGATATAGCTGGACGGGATCCAATAGTGAATCACCACGCCGAGCAGCGCACCGGCCAGCAGGGCAATAAAAATCTGGGTGGAAAGCCCGGGCTTCTTTTTTGACTTTTCCGTTGTTTCTTTTCTGTTTCGGACCATTATTCGATTCCTCCGGTTTCTTCGAGATATTCTTTCAGTGCCGTTTTCCAGTCGAGCGGCTCAGGAATACCGGTCAGGCGGAGCATCATGTTGTCCAGAACAGAATAGGTCGGGCGGACATCATCGCGTGCGACAACCGGGTAGAGATCAAGGTCACCGGTTTTTCCGGTATACTCGAGGATGGTTCTTGCAAACTCATAGCGGCTGCAGCTTCCGGGGCAGACAACGTGGTACAGACCATACTCCTCGCTGTCGATAAAGTGGCAGATCACGCGCGCAAGCTCAAAAGCACTGGTTGGAGCCGCATACTGGTTGTTTGGAACCTCCATCGTGCCGCCTTTTGCCGCATTGCGGAGTACTTCATCCACAAAATCGCGGCCGATCCCGTAAATCCAGGAGCTTCGGATGATGACAAAGCGGTTCAAAAGCTGTGTCAGGATTTTCTCTCCGGCCTCTTTTGATTTTCCGTAGATCGTACGCGGATGCACGGTATCAAACTCGTTGTACGGGATGCGGGATTCCTTGTCGAAAACATCATCCGTTGAGATCTGAATAACCTTTGCGTCGATATCATTGGCGGCAAGCGCTACGTTGCGCACACCGATGGCATTGACACGATAGGCTTCGTCGAGGTTTTTTTCACACTCGGCAACGTCGGTCATACCGGCGCAGTTGATGATAACGTCGGGACGGTTGACATAAACAAATTGTGTGACTTCATCGATTTTGGTAATATCAACCTCGTGAATATCCGTCGGAAGAAGCTGATATTCCACACCCTCCAGCAGTTCCAGAAGGGCAGTACCGATGTGGCCTTCGGCACCTGTAATCCATATTTTTTTCATAGGTTTTCTCCTGTCCTTGATTTATATACAGAAAAACTGTAATTGTATTTATTTTACCTGTGGACTTTACAGAAGTCAATAAATTATGGAAAGTCTCTGTGCAGAACCGGAAAAAAGTGGTATCATTTCTGTATATGTCTGCGGTGTAAGACTGCATATCTGCTACAAAAGAAGGAGGAGTATTTTTGAAAAAGAACAAATATGAAATCGACATGTGCAACGGCACGATTATGGACAAGCTGATTTCCTTTTCGCTGCCGCTGATGGTGTCCGGCATTCTGCAGCTGATGTTCAACGCGGTGGATATCATCGTCGTCGGACGGTTCAGCGGAAGCCAGGCGCTTGCGGCTGTCGGATCGACAACGGCACTCATCAACGTGTTCATCAACCTGTTTATGGGAATTTCACTCGGTGCGAATGTACTGGCGGCGCGGTATTATGCGGCGGGGCGCGACCGGGAGATGTCGGAAACGGTACATACATCGATCATGCTGGCGCTGATCAGCGGCGTTGTGATGGCGTTTGTGGGCGTATTTTTTGCAAAAGGCGCGCTGGAGCTGATGGATACACCGGCGGATGTCATTGATCAGTCGGCATTGTATATGAGAATTTACTTTATGGGAATGCCGTTTTTCATGCTGTACAACTACGGTGCGGCGATTCTGCGTGCCGTCGGCGACACGAAGCGGCCGCTGTATTTCCTGATTGTATCGGGTGTGATCAACGCTGGTCTGAATATGTTCCTCGTGATTGTGTTCAGTCTCGGCGTGGCAGGTGTGGCGATTGCAACGGTGGTTTCGCAGGCGATCTCCTGCTTGCTGGTTCTGCGGTGCCTCTATAAGAGCGAGGGAAGTTATCAGCTCCGGTTCTCGAAGCTGTGCCTGAAAAAGGATTACATCATCCCGATTTTCCAGGTCGGCATCCCGGCGGGTATTCAGAGTACCGTTATCAACTTCTCGAACGTGCTGCTGCAGTCATCCGTCAATTCCTTCGGTTCGATTGCAATGGCAGGCTACACGGCGGCCAACAATGTGCTGGGATTTTTATACACCTCAGTCAACTCCGTCACCCAGGCGTGCATGAGCTTCACAAGCCAGAACTACGGTGTCGGAAAATACAAACGAATGGATAAGGTGCTGATCGACTGCCTGATTCTCTCCAGCGGCATCGCACTGGTGATGGGTGGCGGCGCGTATCTGTTCGGTACGGAAATCCTGCAGATTTACACCGGGGACCCGGAGGTTATCCGCTGCGGTATGGAAATTCTGTCGATCACGACGGTTCCGTATTTCCTCTGCGGCATCATGGACCTCTTCCCGGGAGCCCTGCGCGGTATGGGATGCTCGGCGGTGCCGATGATTCTGTCCGTCATCGGAACGGTCGGAACGCGAATCGTGTGGATCTTCGGCATTTTCCCGCAGCACCGCTCGCTGTATGTGCTGTTCATTTCGTATCCGGGATCGTGGATCATCACGATTATCCTGCAGGTGATCTGCTATCTGATTGTGCGGAAGAAAGTCCACAGCCGGGCAGCAGCCGTATAAAAAAGAGAAAAAAGACAAAAAGCCAGAAAAACCGCGGATAAATCCATTTTTAGGTGGAATTATCCGCGGTTGTGTGATAAGATGGCCGTATGCGAAGAGGCAGGTAGAAGATACAGGGACACCTGCCTCTTACTCTGTGAAAAAGGAGAGAAGAGAGAACATATGAAAAAGTTTTATGCATGGTATCAGAAGCATATTACAGGTGCGATCTTTACCGGACTGCTTCTCGGTATTTTAACCGGACTTCTTCTGGCGGACCGCTTTACGCCGATTCTGACCGTAACCGGCGTCATCGGCGGCATCTACATGAACGCCTTGAATATGATGATTTTCCCGATGGTATTCTGCTCAATTGTCATGGGCATCTGCAGCATCGGAAATGCAAAAACGACAGGTAAGATCACCGGCTACTCGATGATTTTCTTCCTGTGCACCACCGCGATTGCAAGTGCAGTCGGCATTATCATTCCAAGACTGATCCGCCTCGGAAAGGGAGTCCATTTTGAGATGGCAACTTCCGATATCCAGGCGACCGAGATGACCAGCATCCTCGACACGATCAAAAACCTGATCCCGTCCAACCCGGTGAAAGCATTTGCGGAGGGCAACATGCTCCAGGTACTCGTGTTCGCTGTCGTTGTCGGCTTTACGCTGATTGCGGTCGGAGAGAAGGGACAGCCGCTCTTAAACGTGATCGACTCCCTGAATGAGGTCTGCTTAAAAGTCATCAGCACCGTTATGTACTTCACCCCGATCGGTGTCTTCTGTACGATCGTGCCGGTTGTCGAGGCAAACGGAACCAAAACCATCGTTTCCCTGGCAACCCAGCTCATCATTCTGTATGTGGCATTCTATGGATTTGCGATCGTCGTCTACGGCGGCGCTGTAAAACTCATCGGAAAGACGAGTCCGGTCAAGTTCTTTAAGGCGATCATGCCGGCAGCCCTGAATGCATTCGGAACATGTTCCAGTTCCGCGACGATCCCAATCAGCAAGCGCTGTGTCGAGAAAGAACTCGGCGTTTCGAACCAGATCAGCAGTATTGCAATCCCGCTCGGTGCCACCGTCAACATGGATGCGGTATCGATCCTGATGTCGTTTATGATCATGTTCTTCGCAAATGCCTGCGGCATCAGCGTCAGCATTTCGATGATGGTGATCATTCTGCTTGCCAACGTCCTGCTTTCTGTCGGAACACCGGGTATCCCGGGCGGTGCGATCGCATCGTTCGCAGCACTCGCCACGATGGCAGGTCTTCCGGCCGGCGTCATGGGCGTTTACATCAGTATCAATACACTGTGTGACATGGGTGCCACATGCGTCAACGTCATCGGCGATATGGCAGGCTGCGTTGTGCTGCAGGAGAAAATCAAACTGGAAGAAAACTAAAAAATGTTACATAGAAAAAGAGGGATTCCTTTCACGGGAGTCCCTCTTTTGCAATGCGTAAAATAAATTAAATATAGTCCGAAACATATGGAATATGGTGGAAGAGCAGGTCATCCAGGCATTCCACAGTCTGTGGCGTCGTTTCGATGCGCGCCATCTCATACAGCTTGGAAGCCGTCTTGTAGCCGAGCAGCAGTGTCGTGAGCGATGCGATCGTCATTTTCATCACATGGTCCGGCTCGCGGTCGGTCGGCACACAGTGTCCTTTTTCAAAGAAGAATGTGAAGCTGTCATTGTTCCACGGAAGCAGCTCATCCTCGATCTCAAAACGGATACACACATCCGGCTCGTCCGGGTCGCAGGCGTAATGTTCCATAAACTGCACGACATCGATGATACGCCCCATCGAGTATGGGCGAATCGTTTCTTTGATATCGCTGTCCTCAAGCTCGAACGCGATGGGTTCACTGTAGTAGTTATTTCCTTTGACCTCATCGATCATGGAATCGTGCGCATGAATATACTCCCAGAGTCCCAGCTGCGCTTCGCGGTTCAGATAGATCATCTCTTTGATATGCATGATATCGGAGCTGATCAGATAGACCATGTAGCCGTACGGCACATCATCAGCGGAATAGTAGATCGCAACGACGGTATCATCCTCATCCCAGCGGAAATATTCTTCCCACGCCAGATTGTTGCGGTAGAGGCAGCCGTGCGTCTTCGAAGCAAATTTGGTATGTAGTTCCTTGAAATCCTTGTCATCCCATGCCACGCGGCGCACATAGCCAGGGGCTTTGAGTTTCCGCGGCACCTGCGTGTCCTTGATGGTGTACGTCATCTTATTGGAAATGATTTCCCATCCGAGATTCCGGTAGAGCGGAATGGAGTAGGGATAGAGAAGCGCAAAGGAACGGTGGTTTTCCCGCATGCGCGTGAGACTCCGGATCATCAGCTTTTTCATGATGCCCTGGCCGGTGTATTCCGGGTAGGTGCAGACGCTGGTGACAAAACCAACGGGATAGCGGACACCGTAGATATTCATGTCCAGCGGATAAACCGCGAACTGTGATACCAGATCCTCCTCGCAGAAACAGCCGAGCACATCGGCACGGACGAGAACCGGGAATTTGGACTGCTTGATTTCATCGTCTTTCCATCCGCTTTCGGAAAGCTCCTGCTCTGTAACCTGAAAGGCGTAGCGCAGAAGTGCATTGTACTGCTCTGCGTCGTCGATGGTCAGCGGGCGGAAGGTTAAGTTCGAATCTTTCGTTTGAATCATGGATTACTCCCTCATTTTATTGTGAATCAAAGTATAGTGAATCAGATACTTTATTTTTTCGTAAATATTCTATCATAAGAAATGGAATTTGTGCAGTTAAAAATAAAGCCCATTCCGCAAATTTGGTAAAAAGATCAAAATAGTGTTAGAAATCGGATAAAAACTTCAAGAAACAGACAAAAAATCTAATAAAATGAAAAACATACAGGGACAGTCTGCGCGAAAAAGCAGACATACGATTTCCAGGGTGACTGCGTTGAGATCGACGTGTTCAATCCGGAGACAAGAAAATATGTCTGGAACGTATGCAAGAAGAACTACTACGATTACGGCATCAATGCTTTCTGGCTGGATAACTCCGAGCCGGATTACGGTGTTTACGATTTCGATCATTACCGCTATATTGAAGGACCGGCGCTCTCCTGCAGCAACATCTATCCGCAGTTATACAGCCGTGTCTTCTATGATAAGAAGAAAAAACCGACCGCGTAAAACCGGTCGGTTTTTTTGAATAAATTTCCATTACAGGACGGTTTTTGTACACTTTTTTCTTGACGAAACGGGAAACAATCGTTACACTATTATGTATAACTGTAATTAAAATGGGAAAATGTAGCAAAACGCGGAAGCACACAAAGGGGTAATGAAGTTTTGTGTGTACCGGGGAGAAGAGAGGGAAACAGATGAATCAGACCGAATTGCCGGAATGTGAAAAAATAAGTAAGAAAGAGCCTTCTAAGGATGTTCAGATGACACAGGAACAGGCAGACAGTCTGGTGGAACATCTGAAGAATATTTTCATGTATGTGCGGGTTCTCCGTCCGGATGAGATCGGAGATTTTATTATCGATGAAGAGAATGGCAAGCTGTGTGAATGCTGTACAGTATGGAACAAAGCGATGCCGTGCCTTAACTGTATTTCCGAAAAAGCCCTGCGGGAGAAATCGCAGAAATCAAAACTGGAATGCATTGCGTCGAATGTGTATCAGGTCATTGCAAGATACGTGGAGATCGAAGGAGAACCATGCGTGATCGAGATGATCAACCGTCTCGACGATGAAACACTGATGGACTCCGAAGGACGCCAGAATCTGGTAAGCAAGCTGAACAGCTACAGCGAAGAGCTGTATCGTGACGCGCTGACCGGAGTATTCAACCGCCGCTACTTCGAAGACCAGATCCGGGACGCCAGCTTTTGCTGCGGCGTAGCCATGATCGATCTCGATGATTTCAAATTATACAACGATACATACGGCCACAATGCCGGAGATATGGCGCTTGACACCATTGTAAAGACCGTCAACCGCTGCACCCGACGTACCGACCGTCTGATCCGCTTAGGAGGAGACGAATTTCTGCTGGTTCTGCCGGAGATGGATGAGGAAAACTTTGTACAGAAATTAAAACAGATTCAGTCACAGATCCATGAGGCACAGGTGCCAGGCTACTCGAAGATGCGTCTTTCCGTCAGCGTAGGAGGTGTTCTGACAAGAGATGAGACGATCGGCGAAGCTGCGATGCGTGCCGACCAGCTGATGTATCTTGCGAAACAACGGAAAAACATGGTTGTCACCGAGAAAGACCAGATCCTGGGTTGTCAGGACGATGTTGTCCGTCAGGAAAACCGCAGAGAAAAACAGCGCATCCTGATCGTGGATGATTCCGAGATGAACCGTATCATCCTCTCGGAGATTCTGCAGGATGAATACGATATCATCGAGGCTTCCACCGGCGAAGAGTGCCTGCGTCTGCTGGAAGAATACGGAACAGGCCTTGCGCTGATCCTTCTGGATATCGTCATGCCGGGCATGGACGGTTTCGGAGTGCTTGACTACATGAACCGCAACCACTGGATCGAAGAGGTTCCGGTCATCATGATATCGAGCGAGGATTCCACCACATTTGTGCGCCGTGCGTATGAGCAGGGCGTATCCGATTATATCAGTCGTCCGTTTGATGCAAAAGTTGTTTACCAGCGTGTCTTCAACACGATCAAATTATATGCAAAACAGCGCCGTCTCGTGACGCTCGTCACCGAGCAGATTTACGAAAAAGAGAAAAACAATCAGATGATGATCAGTATCCTGAGCCATATCATGGAATTCCGGAATGGCGAGAGCGGACTTCATGTCCACCACATCAACGTTCTGACCAGTATGCTCCTCGAGCGTCTGGTACAGAAGACAGACCGCTACCACTTAAGCTGGTCCGATCAGCTGATGATCACAACGGCATCCGCGCTGCACGATATCGGAAAGATGGGCATTGACGAGAACATTTTAAATAAGCCGGGAAGGCTGACGAAAGAAGAGTTCGAGGAGATGAAGAAACATACCCTGATCGGAGCGTCCATGCTGAAGAGCCTGGAACTGTATCAGGACGAGAAGCTGGTACAGATTGCGTACCAGATCTGTCGCTGGCATCATGAGCGGTACGACGGAAAGGGTTACCCGGACGGCTTAAAAGGTGAGGAGATCCCGATTGCAGCCCAGGTTGTATCGATTGCCGATGTTTACGATGCGCTGACAAGCGAGCGTGTCTACAAATCGGCATACACGCACGAGAAAGCCATCGAGATGATCCTGAACGGCGAGTGCGGTGCCTTCAGCCCGCTGATGCTCGAGTGTCTGCTCGATATCAAAGATGCCATCTGCGAGGAGCTGAACACCATATCCGAAGAAAAACAGACTTCGATTCAGATTGAAAAGCTGAAAAAGAATCTGAAATCGGGGGGGGGCAGAGCTGAGTTTTCTGAACTCTGATGAGAAGTTATCCACAGAAGATGCCTGGGAGAACAGGTATCATGCGGATTCGAAAGACGATTTTAAATAAAAATATACCAAAACCCATGGATTCCTGAAAAGATTCCATGGGCTTTTCGCACTTTTGTGCAAATTTTTGTTGTGATTCCGGAGGACAACTGCTATAATAACAGAAAATGTCAAAAAATACGACAAAAATACCGGAAGAGGGCTGTGCGAACAAGTACACACAAGTCTGGAAAGGATAAATATCATGAATCAGTTGGAAGTATTACGAGAGAGTCTTGGACAGTGCGATGAGATTATTCTGGATGCACTGCTTATGAGAAACCGTATTGTCGAGGACATTATGGTATATAAAGAAGCAAATAACGTGCCGATTCTCCAGCCGGAGCAGGAAGCAAAACAGAAGGAATGGCTGGAACGCCGGATGCAGGAAAAACGCCATAAAAACGAAGTTGCGGATGTTTTCGAGAGCATCACAAGAAACAGTAAAAAGATTCAGGCAAGAAAGCTGTTCAATTATAATATTGTACTGATTGGCTTCATGGGAGCCGGAAAGAGCACCATTTCCGATTATCTCAAAACCGTGTTTGCCATGGATATCATCGAGATGGATCAGATCATCGCAGAGCGTGCCGGTATGAGCATCTCCGATATTTTTGAGACTTACGGCGAACAGTATTTCCGTGACTGCGAGACGAATCTTCTGATTGAAATGCAGTCGAGAACAAACGTTGTCATTTCGTGCGGCGGCGGAACTCCGATGCGTGAGTGTAACGTTGCGGAGATGAAAAAGAACGGCCGCGTTGTTCTTCTGACTGCAAAGCCGGAGACGATTTTAGACCGTGTCAAAGACAGCCACGACAGACCGCTGATCGAGAACAACAAAACCGTTCCGTTTATCGCAGATCTGATGAGCAAGCGCCGTGAGAAATATGAGGCCGCAGCCGACATTATCATCGAGACGGACGGAAAGAGCGAGCTGGAGATCTGTGAGGAGCTGATCCACAGCCTGCGGCAGATGGATGCAAAAGCGGAATAAAAGAGAAAAAGCAAAGAAAAAGAAGAAGCAAGAAAAAGCAAGAAAAAGAAAGAAAAAGAAGAAGGAGAATGCTGTGTGCGACGGCAGCCTCCTTCTTTTCCTTTTGATACCGAATTGTTGCGCACTTAAAAAATACAAAATGTGTAGGAAAAAAGATTGACAAAAAAGATATTTTTCGATATTCTGATAAAAGTTGGGCTAAAATCACGTGAAAAGATTGAAAAAACAAGGTATTATTTCGTGCTATTGTCCGAATAAGAGAAAAAATTCAGGATAATTATATGAAAAACAATGGCCCGTGTGCAGACATAGCCGGATCAGCCGGGGAGGGTCTGCGGAAAACAAAGGAGGAACACCAATGAGAAAAAGAAACAAAGTCGTTTCTCTGCTTTTGGCAGGATGCATGGCAGCCGGTCTTCTGGCCGGATGCGGAAGCAGCGGAGAGGCACAGGTAGCAACTGCTGACAATGCTACAGCGGCATCAACCAGTACTGGAGCAGCGGATTCTGCAGCACCGGAGACTGCAGGTGAAGTGGACGGACAGATCAATCTTCGCGCGGTATCCTTTGGAAACAACTTCGATGTACAGGATATGGGATGGCGCTGGATGATGGCAGAGTGCTACGAAGGACTGATGCGTGACGTAGCAGATGAGAACGGAGACCGTTTCGAGTACGCCGGTGCAGAATCCATGGACGTATCCGACGACGGACTGGTTTATACCTTCCATCTGAGAAAGGATGCAAAATGGTCCGACGGACAGCCGGTTACCGCAGCAGATTATGAGTACGGCTGGAAACGTCTGTTAAATCCGGAATACGGATATTCCTATTCTTTCTTCCTGTTTAACGTAGTAGGAGCAGAGGAGTATTATAACGGACAGGGTTCTGCCGATGAGATCGGAATCAAAGCAGTTGACGATTACACCTTCGAGGTTACCTTAAAGGTAGCGGATCCGACCTTCCAGTCCAAGCTGGTAGCAACTCCGCTTTACCCGACCCGTCAGGATGTCGCAGAGGCAGCCGGAGACCAGTGGGGAAAAGACTGGACAAAGTGTGTCTACAACGGACCGTTTGCCATGACCAACCTGGTAGAAGATAACTCCATGACATGGGTAAAGAATGACCAGTACTGGGATAAGGACAACGTAAAACTGAATCAGGTAAACTGGTACTGTGTAGCAGAGAACGCAACAGCAGCAACCATGTTCGATAACGGACAGCTGGACGTTTTCGATGCAGCAGGCGATTACATTGCAAAATATGACAAAGAAGTAGAAGCAGGCAATATGCAGACCATGACCACCGAGTACCCGGGAACTATGGTTTTGTGCTACGAGCAGTCTGAGGGCGGAAAATCCGGTCTGATGAAAAACGTAAACATCCGCAAGGCAATTTCCTACTCCATCAACCGTGAGGAGATGGTATCAGCTGTTTACGGAAGATACACCGCAGCTTACGGCTTCGTTTCCCCGGCGATCACGCTCGACGGAACTTCCTACCGCAAGCAGGCGTCGGAGACGATGAAAAAGGAATATGAGCAGTATGCAGGAGATGCAGACAAGTTAAAAGCACTGTTCCAGAAAGGCCTTGATGAGCTTGGTATCACCGATAAACCGGAAGACATCACCATTACACTGCTGTCCCAGGGTTCTGCTACCGAGAATCAGCTCGAGAGAGAGTACCTGCAGCAGTCCATTTCCCAGAATCTGGGCGTAAAGGTAGAGCTGAATACCGTTGGCGATTACCAGATGTTTGCAAACGAGCGCGATAACAAGAACTACGATATCTTTGTAGGCGGATGGTTCAGCGATTACAACGATCCGCTGGATTTCCTGAACATCATGAAGACAGGCGTTTATGATTCCTACGGCCTCTATAGCAACAGCGAGTACGACAGCCTGATCGATTCTCTGACCGGAGAGAACGACAACGCAAAACGCCTTGAGATTTACCAGAAGCTGGAAGATCTGCTGGTTGCACAGGATTGTGGTGTTGCACCGCTGTACTACTCTGATAAACATTACTATTATCAGAACTGGGTAAAAGATTTCTACACATCCTCCTTCGGCGCAAGCCAGGAGCTTTACAGAGCAACTGTAGAGAAATAAAAAAAGCAGCAAAACAGAAGAAATGAGGGAAGAAGGGCTTATGAAACAATAGGCTCTTCTTTCGCTATCATAATAAAATTCCGGTCGAAAAAGACCGGACAGGGAGAGGATTTTTATGCCAAAATATTTACTGCGCCGTTTCGCGGAAATGCTGATCACACTGTTTCTGATTGCAACGGCCACGTTTTTCCTTCTGGAAGCGGTTCCGGGAGATCCGCTGACGGAGCGTGCGAGCAAGCTCTCGCCGACCGTAAAGGAAAACCTCTATAAGCGCTACGGCCTCGACAAGCCGATGATGGAGCGCTATGTGATCACAATGAAGGGAATCTGCAAGGGAGAGTTCGGGGAATCTGTTGTCTATGCGGGACAGACGGTACAGAAGCTGATTCATGACCGTCTTCCGGTATCCGCCCGCCTTGGTATCCAGCAGGTGCTGGCCGGTATCACGATCGGTCTGCTGCTTGGAATTCTTGCGGCAATGAGGAGGGGAAGCTTCTGGGACTATATGGTGATCGCCCTGTCGGTCCTCTTGATTTCCATTCCGAACCTGATCTTTGGTCTGATGCTTCAGAAAATTTTCGCAGGTAACCTGAAGGTTCTGCCGACGATCGGCTGGCCTGCGGGAAAGGATCTGTGGTTCGGAGGATGGGAATACACGATTCTTCCGACCCTGACAGGATGCTTTTCTTATATCGCAACGTATGCGCGTCTGCTGAAAACCTCGATGCTCGATGTGATCAATCAGGATTACGTGCTGACTGCTGAATCGAAGGGCTTAAGCCGCGGACAGATTATCCGCCGCCATATCCTTCGGAACTCGTTTATCCCGGTTATCACACAGCTTCCGATGTCGGTTGCCATGTGTATCACAGGCTCCTTCTTCATCGAGAGCATCTTTTCCATCCCGGGAATCGGACAGTATTATGTGACGGCGGTCAATAACCAGGATCTTTCCATTATCATGGGAGAGACGGTTATTATCGCAGCACTTTACATCGGTGTTCTCTTTATCACGGACCTGCTGTACGTGGTCGTTGACCCGAGAATCAGTCTGACAGGAAAGAGCAGATAAGGAGGATATTATGGCAGCATTAACACCGGAAAAATTTAAAGTAATAGGATACACCGAGGAAGATGCGAACCGGATTGACCGCCCGACCATTTCCTACTGGCAGGACGCCTGGAGACGGCTCCGCAAAAACCCGATCGCAATGGGATCTCTTGTTGTGCTCGGTATTCTGCTTGTCATGGTCATCATCGGACCGCATATCAAAGGATATGATTATGTATCCATGAATATCGCCGAGAAAAACCAGGGCGTATCGTCAAAATACTGGTTTGGAACCGACAACCTGGGACGTGACCTCTTCTCAAGAGTCTGGGTCGGCGCGCGGGCATCACTGATCATCGCGATCGTTGCAACGGCAATCAAACTCATCATCGGAACGGTATATGGCGCGCTGATGGCACATTTCGGCGGCTGGGTCGATGAGGTTCTGATGCGGATCATCGAGGTTATCAACTCGATTCCGTCTCTGCTTCTTACGATTCTGATCATGATGATTCTTGGAAATAACCTGTTTGCACTTCTGGTCGCGCTTAGTGTCACCGCATGGTGTAACACGGCACGTCAGGTGCGCGGTATGATCAAACAGCTCCGTGAGACGGAATACGTTTACGCGGCGGAGGTGCTCGGTGCAAAACCGCTCCGCATCATCTTAAAACACTATGTACCGAATATGCTGGGTATCCTGATTCTGGATACGGCGACGGCAATCCCGATGTTTATTTTTACGGAGGCAGGTCTTAGCTTCCTCGGCATCGGCCTCAAGGCACCATCAATCAGCCTTGGTGTCCTGATTTCGATGGGACAGCAGAACATGGATTTCTATCCGTCACAGCTTCTGTTCCCATGTCTCGTGCTCTGTATCATCGTTATGGCATTCAACCTTCTGGGAGACGGCCTGCGCGATGCCCTGGATCCGAGACTTCGCCAGTAATAAGTGGGAGATAACGATATGAACGAACAAAACAATCCGATTCTGGAAGTAAAAAACTTAAGAGTCTCTTATCACACCTATGCCGGTGAAGTAAAGGCAGTCCGCGGTGTACAGTTTTCTCTCGAGAAAGGTCAGGCGCTCGCAATTGTGGGCGAATCCGGCTGCGGAAAATCTGTAACGGCGAAATCCATCATGGGCCTCATCAAGGCCCCGCAGGGTGAGATTAAAGAGAACAGTGAAATTCTCTATCATGGAGAGAATATTCTGAAATACAACAAAAAACAGTGGCAGCATTACAAAGGCGGCGAGTGTGCAATCATTTTCCAGGATGCGCTGGCTTCCTTAAATCCGACGATGCGTGTCGGAAAACAGATTATGGAAAATCTGATGGGCCACAAAAACATGACAAAACAGGAAGCGGCAAAGGAGGCTGTCGAGATGCTGCGCATGGTCGGCATCCCGGAGCCGGAAAAACGTGTCAGACAGTATCCGCACGAATTTTCCGGCGGTATGCGTCAGCGTGTTATGATCGCGATTGCATTTGCCTGTGATCCGAAAATTCTGATCTGTGACGAGCCGACGACCGCACTCGATGTGACAATTCAGGGACAGATTCTCGATATTATCAAGAATCTGCAGAAGAAAAACCAGACGTCCGTTATCATGATCACACATGATCTTGGTGTTGTGGCGAATATCGCACAGAAGATTGCTGTCATGTATTCCGGTATTATCGTGGAAAGCGGAACGTGTGAGGATATTTTCTATCGTCCGCGTCACCCGTATACCTGGGCGCTGATCCGTTCCGTACCGCGTCTGGATCTGAAAAACAAGCAGGAACTCGCGACAATTCCGGGAACTCCGCCGGATCTTTTAAACCCGCCGGTCGGATGTCCGTTCTGCACGCGGTGCAGCTATTGTATGCCGATCTGTAAGGAAGAGATGCCGGAGGCAACGGAATTCGGCGGCGAGCATAAAGCTGCCTGCTGGCTCCATCACCCGATGGCACCAAAAGTAGAAATGCCAAATCTGGAAGGAGGAGAACTGTAATGGAAAATAACGAAAAAGAAGTGCTTTTTTCCGTTTCCCATCTGAAAAAATATTTTCAGGTCGGAAACCATGCGACCTTAAAGGCCGTGGATGATGTCTCCTTCGAAATTTACAAGGGTGAGACACTTGGAATGGTTGGCGAGTCCGGATGTGGAAAGACAACGTGCGGCCGTACCTGCATCGGCCTGTATGACAAGACCGACGGACAGGTGCTCTACAAGGGAACCGATGTCCATGCGTTAAACGGAAAAGAGCGGTTTGCCTTCAAAAAACAGGTACAGATGGTCTTTCAGGATCCGTATGGATCACTCGACCCACGTATGACCGTTGCCGACATCATCGGCGAGGGCATCGACATTCACCATCTGGCAAAGAATAAGAAAGAGCGCCAGGAGATGATCTACAAATATCTGGAACTGGTCGGACTGAACCGCGAGCATGCGAACCGTTTTGTGCACGAGTTTTCCGGCGGACAGCGCCAGCGAATCGGTATTGCGCGTGCGCTTGCCGTGCAGCCGGAGTTCATCGTTCTCGATGAGCCGATCTCCGCACTCGATGTTTCGATCCAGGCACAGATCGTCAATCTTCTTGTGGATCTGCAGAAAAAGATGGGACTGACCTATCTTTTCGTTGCCCATGATCTGTCGATGGTCAAACATATTTCCGACCGTGTGGCGGTTCTGTATCTGGGAACGCTCGTCGAGCTGACGACATCCGAGGAGCTGTACGCCAACCCGCGCCACCCGTACACACAGGCACTGCTCTCCGCGATTCCGATTCCGGACCCGAAAGTAGAGGCAGAGCGCGACCGCAAAAAAATCCGCCTCGAAGGCGAGGTGCCGAGCCCGATCAACACGAAGCCGGGCTGCAAATTCCAGGGAAGATGCAAGTACGCAAAAGACATCTGCCGACAGCAGATGCCGGAATTAAAAGACGTGGGCAACAATCACTTTGTGGCATGTCATTTCTGTGATGCGTTAGAAGAAAATAAGGAATTGTAAAACATGGAAAAGATAAAGAACATCTGCTGTGATCTCGGCAGAGCATTTACAATCGGCCTGCTCTCCGGCGGCGCTGCGGCAGCTGTGCTGCTGCTGGGAGGATTCCTCTTTGGGGGATTCACGTTCCGCGCTGCCCTTGAGGCGGCGAAAGACGGCTTGCTGCTGATCGCGGCCCTCGGCATGTTCGTGATCGCCGGAATGCTGATGGTAAAAGGCAAAAACCCGGAGAAATTCACGCAGAAGGAAAAATGGCGCGTCCACTTTGCCGTACTCGGATATAAGAGTGTGTTCGCAGTTCTCTGCGTTTCCTGGGTGCTGTGGGCGGCAGCGGCGGATTATCTTTTGTATCGGATGTGAAAATAGTTTCTATAAATAAAAAGAGAATTTTGCAGACTGTAAAAATGAGGTCCGGCAAAATTCTCTTTTTTCGTTTAGTCGTTATTCGTCTTCGAGACGGGAGATAACCATCTCCATGGATTTCTGATATTCTTCATCCGAAGAATTGTAGAACAGCATCAGATCGAGGCAGCTGCTCATTTTCTTCAGTGCTTCCGGGATGGAGTAGTCGATCGTTTTCACATATTCATCCCAGTGCTCCAGCTTCCACGTATCGCGCACGGAGTTGCGGTCGATCATGCGCTGGTGGCAGATCTCCGGTTTTGTGACAACCCAGATCACAACAAGCTTTGCCCCATGGTCAGCGAGCTTTTTGGAGAAGTCTTTCAGGAACTTCTCATCATGCACTTCGCGTGTGAATGGTGCGTTGATCAGCACAATATCGTCATACTCGAGTGCTTCCAGTCCGAAATTGACCGTTACTTCATATTCATAATCGCGGATATTCTCCTCGAAGAAATCAGAACTGCGGTTGATTTCCTGTCCGCCCGCTTTGAAAACGCGGTTCGACAGCGGAATGACCGTGTCCTTGTCGAGATAAACAACGTGTTTCAGCTCCTTGGCGAGCTGTTTTGAAATGTATGTCTTTCCGCACGCCGGCGGCGAGGTTACGAGGATCATCTTTTTCATCGTTTGTATGTCTTCCTTTCCAGTTGAATCAAAAAAAATCACTCCTAGCATTATAGAAAATTTGGGAAAAAATTGCAAGAGAAAAGACGGTTGTGCCAGAGAAAAAATTGTCTTATAATAAAATAAGATTTTTATGCCATCACGGAGAAAATAAATGGAGGAAAGACAATGAGCAGAGCAAATACACGAGTTGTGAAAATCGGCGACCGGGTCATCGGAGGCGGAAATCCGATTCTGATCCAGTCCATGACGAATACCAAAACAGAAGATGTGGAGGCAACCGTAAAGCAGATCCAGGCGCTCACGGAAGCCGGATGTGACATTATCCGATGCGCCGTCCCGACCATGGAGGCAGCCAGGGCGCTGTCCGAGATCAAAAAGCAGATCTCGATTCCGCTTGTAGCAGATATTCATTTTGACTATCGATTGGCGATCGCCGCGATCGAAAACGGAGCCGATAAAATCCGCATCAACCCGGGCAACATCGGCAGCCGCGACCGGATCCAGGCGGTTGTAGATGCAGCAAAAGAACGCCAGATTCCGATCCGCGTCGGCGTCAACAGCGGTTCACTCGAAAAAGAGCTGGTGGAAAAATACAACGGCGTAACGGCAGAGGGCCTGGTGGAGAGCGCGCTCGACAAAGTGCGGATCATCGAGGAGATGGGCTATGACAATCTCGTCATCAGTATCAAATCGTCTGATGTGATGATGTGTGCAAAAGCGCATGAGCTGATCACGAACCAGACGGATCATCCGCTTCATGTCGGCATTACGGAGGCAGGAACGCTGTATTCCGGCAACATCAAATCGGCAGTGGGGCTCGGTATTATTTTATATCAGGGCATCGGAGATACGATCCGTGTTTCCCTGACCGGCGATCCGCTCGAGGAAATCAAATCCGCAAAACGGATCTTAAAGACCCTGGGACTTCGAAAAGGCGGCATTGAGGTCGTATCGTGTCCGACCTGCGGACGGACCCAGATTGATCTGATCGGACTGGCAAACCAGGTGGAAACACTGGTGCAGGGCTACGATCTTGATATCAAGGTTGCCGTCATGGGCTGCGTGGTCAACGGACCGGGCGAGGCAAAAGAGGCGGATCTTGGTGTTGCAGGCGGAAAAGGCGTCGGCATTTTAATTAAAAAAGGTGAAATCGTGAAAAAAGTACCGGAGAGCGAGCTGCTGTCCGTCTTAAAGGACGAGCTGGATCACTGGGGCAAGTAGAAAAGAAAGCAGGAATAGGAATGGAAAAACAGTTTCAGGAAGTATTTCCGGATTTGAGAATCGAAGGGGGCATGGCAGAGCTTCTCGATACCGTGGAGGTTTCGCGGGTATCGATCAATAAGAAAAAAGATCTGCTGCGGATCTATGTGGTCAGCCATCAGTGGATTCACAAAAAATATATTTATCAGCTGGAGCGCCAGATCGAGGAGCAGCTCTTTTCCAACGTGCCGCTGCGCGTGAAGATTATTGAGCGGTTCTATCTGTCGCGCCAGTATACGCCGGAAAACTTTCTGGAGGTGTACCGTCCGAGTATCCTGCTCGAGCTGAAAAACCACAGTGTCTTTCTGAATCATCTGTTTTCGACTGCCGAGATTACCTTCCCGGAGACGAACAAAATGCACCTGGTGCTCGTGGATTCCGTTGTGGCAAAGGAGCGCGAGGAGGAGCTGGTCCACATTCTCGAGAAAATCTTCTGTGAGCGGTGCGGCTTCGACCTGATCGTGGAAACCGAGATGAGAAAGCCGGAGGGCGAGAGCCGCGCCATGAGAAATTCCGAGCTCCGCATCCGGGAGGAAGTGCGCCACGTTCTGGCGCATACCCATTACGGTGAGATGCTCGGCGAAAAAGAGCAGAACCGGATGGAAGAGCAGGCGGAAGCAGCAGGCGAACAGCCAAAAGCAGCCGCAGCAGCCAAGGACGGCGAGGCGAAAAAAGAAAAAGCAGCAGACGGCGGAAGGGGAAAAGGTTTTTCCGGCGGCGGACGCGGTTCCTTCAAAAAAGGCAAGGGCAGTTTCGGCCGGAATGCGGACAATCAGCCGCGCAAATCCTCCAATCCGGATGTGCTGTACGGAAGAGATTTCGAGGATGAGAGCGTGGAGATTCTGAAAATCGGCGATGAGATCGGTGATGTTGTCATCCGAGGAAGAGTCCAGAGTGTGGATATGCGCGAAATCCGGAATGAGCGTACGATTTTCATGTTCACGATCACCGACTTTACAGATACCATCGGCGTCAAGATTTTCGTCCAGAACGCGGAAGTGCCGGAATTAAAGGATGCGATCAAAAAAGGCGCGTTCATTAAAGTAAAAGGAAAAACGACGGTTGATGCATTTGACCACGATCTGACGGTTATGTCTGTCTGGGGCATCAAGAAGATCACCGATTTCCGTACCGGCCGTCAGGATACGAGTCCG
Source organism: Blautia sp. OM06-15AC (assembly GCF_003481425.1). Classification (NCBI taxonomy): domain Bacteria; kingdom Bacillati; phylum Bacillota; class Clostridia; order Lachnospirales; family Lachnospiraceae; genus Blautia; species Blautia sp. OM06-15AC. The sequence continues at coordinate 176,836 of NZ_QULD01000007.1, forward strand.
GTGAAGCGTGTGGAGCTGCACTGCCATACAAAGATGAGCGATATGGACGGTGTCACCGATGCTGCCCGTCTGGTACAGCGTGCCTACGAGTGGGGCCATCCGGCGATCGCGATCACCGATCACGGCGTGGTGCAGTCCTTCCCGGAGGCAAACCATGCGATCGAGGCGATCGACGGCGCTTACCGGAAAAAATACCAGGCAGAGCACCCGGATGCGACAAAAGATGAGCTGAAAAAAGTTTCGGCTCCGTTCAAGGTCATCTACGGCATGGAGGCTTATCTCGTCGACGACTTGAAAGATATCGTTGTCAACAGCAAAGGACAGGACATCCACGGAAGCTACGTTGTTTTCGATATCGAGACGACGGGATTTTCCCCGGTTGTCAACAAAATCATTGAGATCGGCGCCGTCCGTGTGGAAAACGGAGCGATTGTCGATAAGTTTTCCACCTTCGTCAATCCGAAAGTCCCGATCCCGTTCCGGATTGAGAATCTGACCGGCATCAACGACAACATGGTTCTTGACGCGCCGGACATCGAAACGGTGCTGCCGAAATTCCTGGAGTTCAGTGAGGGAGCCGTTATGGTTGCCCACAATGCTTCGTTCGATATGAGCTTTATCGAGCACAACTGCGTCCTGCAGGGGATCGAGCGGGAATTTACAACGGCGGACACCGTCGCCATGGCGCGTTTCCTGCTGCCGGGCCTGAACCGTTTCAAGCTGGATACCGTTGCGAAGGCGGTCGGCGTATCGTTGGAAAACCATCACCGTGCGGTGGACGATGCCGGCTGTACGGCGGAAATTTTCGTGAAATTCGTAAAAATGCTGGAGGAGCGCAATATTCTGACTCTGGATGATCTGAATGCGCAGGGAAAAGTATCGGAGGAGGCTGTGCGCAAGCTTCCATCGTACCATGCGATCATTCTGGCAAAGAACGAGACGGGACGTGTCAATCTGTACCGCCTCGTGTCGGAATCCCACCTGAAATACTACAACCGCCGGCCGAAGCTGCCAAAGAGCGTCTACCTGAAATACCAGGACGGTCTGATGATCGGATCTGCCTGCGAGGCGGGCGAACTCTACCAGGCAATCCTGCGCGGTGAACCGGATGCGGCGATTGCGCGTCTCGTGGACTTCTACGATTATCTGGAAATCCAGCCGATCGGCAACAACGCGTTCATGATCAAAAAAGAGGACGTTTCTGCCGTAGAGAGCGAGGAGGATTTAAAGGAGATCAACAGGCGCATCGTCAAACTTGGCGAGCAGTTCCATAAGCCTGTTGTGGCAACGTGCGACGTCCACTTCATGGATCCGCAGGACGAGATCTACCGCCGCATCATCATGACCGGAAAAGGTTTTGACGACGCGGATGAGCAGGCACCGCTGTTCCTGCGCACCACCGAGGAGATGCTTGAAGAGTTTTCGTATCTCGGAAGTGAGAAAGCGGAGGAGGTCGTCATCACCAATCCGCGCAAAATCTCCGACCTTGTCGAGAAAATCTCCCCGATCCGTGCCGGAAAATTCCCGCCGGTCATCGAGGATTCCGACAAGACACTGCGGAGAATCTGTTACGACCGCGCGCATGAAATCTACGGCGAGGAGCTGCCGGAGATCGTTTCCGCGCGCCTCGAACGGGAGCTGAACTCCATTATTTCCAACGGATATGCCGTTATGTACATCATCGCACAGAAACTAGTGTGGAAGTCGAACGAGGACGGCTACCTCGTAGGATCGCGTGGTTCCGTCGGTTCCTCGTTCGTTGCGACGATGGCGGGAATCACGGAGGTAAACCCGTTGAGCCCGCATTACTACTGCGAGTCGTGCCATTACAGCGAGTTCGATTCGCCGCGCGTCAAAGAGTACGTCGGCCGTGCCGGATGCGATATGCCGGACGCCGTCTGCCCGAACTGCGGCAAGCCGCTGAAAAAAGCCGGATTTGACATTCCGTTCGAGACGTTCCTTGGATTCAAGGGAAACAAAGAGCCGGATATCGACCTGAACTTTTCCGGTGATTACCAGAGTAAGGCGCACAAATACACAGAGGTTATTTTCGGCGCCGGTCAGACGTTCCGTGCGGGAACCATCGGTACGCTGGCGGATAAAACAGCGTTCGGTTACGTGAAGAACTATTACGAAGAGCGCGGCCAGCACAAACGGAACTGCGAGATCGACCGTATCGTGGAAGGATGCACCGGCATCCGCCGTACCACCGGCCAGCACCCGGGCGGTATCATCGTTCTGCCGTTCGGTGAGGACATCAACTCCTTCACCCCGGTGCAGCATCCGGCGAACGATATGACAACCGACATTATTACGACCCATTTCGATTACCACTCCATTGATGCCAACCTCTTAAAGCTCGACATTCTCGGACACGATGATCCGACCATGATCCGTATGCTCGAGGATATCACGCATCTTGATGCGCAGACGATTCCGCTCGATAACCCGGAGGTCATGTCGCTGTTCAAGAGCACCGAGGCGCTCGGCATCAAGCCGGAGGACATCGGCGGCTGCCCGCTTGGATGCCTTGGCGTGCCGGAGTTCGGTACCGATTTCGTTATCCAGATGCTTCTGGACACGAAGCCGCAGTCGTTCTCTGACCTGATCCGTATCTCCGGTCTGTCGCACGGAACCGACGTATGGCTCGGCAATGCGCAGACCCTGATCGAGGAGGGCAAGGCGACGATTTCCACCGCCATCTGTACCCGGGACGATATCATGATCTACCTGATCGACAAGGGACTCGAAAGTGAGCTTTCCTTTACGATCATGGAGAGTGTGCGAAAAGGAAAGGGCTTAAAACCGGAGTGGGAAGAGGAGATGAAGGCCCACGATGTGCCGGACTGGTACATCTGGTCATGTAAAAAGATCAAGTACATGTTCCCGAAAGCCCACGCGGCGGCGTACGTCATGATGGCGTACCGCATCGCTTACTATAAAATTTTCTATCCGCTGGCGTACTATGCGGCGTACTTCTCCATTCGTGCGTCCGCATTCTCCTACGAGCTCATGTGCATGGGACGCGACCGGCTGGAATATTATATGAAAGATTACGAAAAACGGAAAGACACGCTGACTCAGAAGGAGCAGGCAACCGTCAAGGATATGAAGATTGTCCAGGAAATGTACGCCCGCGGCTTCGATTTCGTGCCGGTGGACCTCTATAAGGCACAGGCGCACCGCTTCCAGGTCTACGATGACAAACATCTGATGCCGGCGCTCGACTCGATCGAGGGTCTGGGCGACAAGGCGGCCGACGCCGTTGTCCTTGCGGCACGAAACGGAAAATTCCTCTCGAAAGATGATTTCCGCGACCGCACCAAGGTCAGCAAGACGATTATCGACTTTATGGCGGACCTCGGTGTCTTCGGAGATCTGCCCGAAAGCAATCAGTTTTCGCTGTTCGACTATTAAAAGGAGCGTCCCCTTTCCGTTGCAATCCCGTGCGTCTTGGGGTATAATCAGACGTTGTGGAAAAGAACGAAAACGATTTAGATAAAATAAGGTGAAAAACATTGAGAAGAAGATTGGAACAACTGCTGAACGGCAGATTTGAATATGAGGTTCCCCATCTGCTGCTGTCCGAGACGGAGGTGGCCCTGACGCTGGACGAGGGGCAGAATTTCCGCGGAGAGCTGAATATCGGAGCGGAAGACGGGAGAAGAGTAAAAGGAATTGTGACCACAGATCATCAGAGAATCGTTCTGGCGAAAAATCAGTTCCAGGGAACGGCGAGTACGATTGAGTACGGCGTGGATACCAGCGGATTAAAAGCAGGCGATGAAATCTGTGGAAACATCACCGTCAGCAGCAATCTGGAGGAACGCTGCGTGCGGGTACACGTCTCGATTGCGGGAAAGACAATGAACATTTCCGGACAGGAGATTCATTCCCTGGCAGATTTTGTGCATCTGGCAAGTCATGATTTCGGCGCAGCGTACCGCTTCTTTGTAAAAAAAGAGTTTGCACGTCTTCTTCAGAAAGAGGCACCGGAGCAGATGGCACTTTATCAGGGACTGTCCCACAAGCCGGTGACATTTCAGCATCTGGAGGAATTTCTGGTTGCCCTCGGTCAGAAAGAGCCGGTGATGCTTTCGGCGGAACAGCCGGAGAAAACTGTGCTTACCGTGGACCAGCCGCGCAAGGAAACACTGTATCTGTATAAAAATACCTGGGGCTACGTCCGCATGGAAATCGAGGTGCAGGGAGACTTTCTGGAAGTGGAAAAGAAAGTCGTCACTTCAGAAGATTTCATCGGAAGCGTCTACGGTGTGGAATACATTATCCATCAGGAGAAAATCGGAAACGGCCGCCATTACGGCAGAATTACGGTGCGTCAGGGAAAACAGGAGCTTCGCTTTGAACTGGAAGTGACAAACAGCGAAAAGCATGTGACTAGCAGGAAAAATACGGAGCGCGACCGTCAGATAACTGCCATCGCGCGCGGCTATCTCGATCTGGCAGTCCATAAACGCGACTACCGTACCTGGTATCAGGACACCTGGGAGGCCATCGAGCAGTTCGAAAAAGCCGGCGGAGACATGGCGTGGGTGACGCTGGGAAAAGCATGGCTGTACGAGAGCCATGAGGAAACCGGAAAAGCAAGAGAAACGCTTTCTTACGTAAAAGAGCATCAGGAACTGCTGGACACCGCGGAGAAAAAAGGAGCGTACCTGTATCTGGCATGGAAGCTGAAAATGGAAGTGGGCCATACCGGGCTGGTATCACGCCTTGGAACGCTGATGCGGCAGGAGAGTGCAAGCTATTTTCTGTTAAAGCTTGCCATTGATGCCGACGATTCCTGGCAGCAGTCGCTGACCCGTCAGCTCTACGCGATGGAACTTTGCTATGAGTGCGGGTGCAAGAGCCCGCTTCTGTATCTGGATGCGACACAGCTCTATCTCCGCCAGGAGGGACAGCTCCGCCGGATTTCGCCGTTCACCGTTCAGGTGCTGAAATTTGCGCAGAAAGAAGGCATTTTAAGCGGGGAACTGTTAAAACGGGCCGCTTATCTTACAGAGACGATGAAAACGTTCGATGAGAATGTCTATCAGATTCTGACTGCGGGCTATGAGCGTTTTCCATACGATGAAGTGCTCGAAGCCATCTGCAAACTGGTGATGAAGGGCCGCCCGGTGCGGAAGGAATATTTCCCGTGGTATGCAAAAGCCGTGGAGCGGAACATCCGTATCACGCGCCTGTACGAGTACTATATTGAAACGATGGATGCGTCGTTCGACGAGGTCCTTCCGCAGGTCATCCGGATGTATTTCTCCTACAGCAACACACTGGCAGGCCAGAAGAAAGCGCTGATCTACGCCAACGTGATCAAAAACCGCGAAAAAGACCGCCATACATTCCAGAGCTACCGCCCGGCGATGGAGGTTTTCACGGCAAGACAGATCCAGAAAGGCCGCATGAACCGCGAATACGCCGCACTGTACCGGACTTTTCTGAAAAAACCGGAAGATCCCGACAGCGCAAAAGCGATCGCAAATGTGCTGTTTACCCATCATGTAACGTGTGAAAATCCGAAAATCACGCGTGTGATCGTCTGCCATCCGGCGATGGCGGGCGAAACGTCCTATCCGATGACGGAACGGGGTGCTTATATCCGTCTGTACGGCAAAAAAGCGCGGATTCTTCTCGAAGATGAGCAGCGCAGAAGATATGCGGTGACAGAAACCTGCCGCATAGAGCCATTGTTTACGGATGAAGAGCTTGCCCGTGCCTGCGGCGGTTTTGCCATTGAAAATCCGGGTCTGCTGCTGCACCTGTGCGGGGAGCAGGAAGAGGAGATGCAGCTTACCGCAGAAAATCTTGCCTGGTATCAGCAGGCAGCGCGCACGAGCGCATTTTCCAGTGCTTACCGGAAAACAGTGCGTCAGAAACTGCTGGAATACTATCTTGCCCATCCGGATGAGCGTGAGACCGAGGCAGCTGTTGCAGAGTTGGAGGACAGCGCTTACGCAAAGGTGGACCGTATTTCTACGATCGAGCTTCTGGTACGCTACGGCTGTTACAGCCGCGCCTTTGCCCTGACGGATCGGTACGGCTACGAAAAGATCCCGGTGTCGTGTCTCTTCCGTCTGGCGCATGCGATGATTCTGGAAAAAGAGTTTACAGAGGACGAGGAGCTTCTCTATCTGGCATCCTACGTGGTAAAACAGGGCATTTACGATGAAATTGTATTGTGCTATCTGAGAGATTATTTCACCGGTTCTATTGAGGATATGTGCAGTTTATGGGATAAAATCCGCGGCTTTCAGATGGAGAGCGACAAGCTGGAGGAGCGCATTCTGACCTGGTCCGTCTTTGTGCGCAGCCACCCGAAGTGGGAGCAGGAAATGCTGGAGAGCTACATCCGCCAGAGCGGAAAAGAGCATGTCATTCTGGCATACCTGACGTATCTTGCGATCGGCTATTTTATGGACGGAAAACCGCTTTCGGATCAGATGTTTGACTACTTGGACCGCGCCTGGAAACAGGGCTGGGAGCTGGACGAGATCTGCCGTTTTGCGATGCTGAAACATCTTTCCACGAAGCCGCAGCTTTCTGAGGAGGAAGAAAAAGAGGCGCATACCCTGCTTCTGGCGTTTACGAAACAGGGACTCCGCTTTGCCTTCTACAAGGATCTGCCGGAGCACCTGACCGAAGGCTTCCAGATCGGCGACCGCATGTTCATCGAGGAGCGCCAGAGAGCGGAGGCAAAGGTGACGATTCATTACCGGACAAACGCCGAAGAAACATGGAAGAGCGAACCGATGCGCAATATGTATCAGGGCATTTTTGTGAAAGAGTTTCTGCTGTTCTACGGCGAGAAAATGGAGTATTACCTGACCTTTACGAACCGTCAGGGCGAGGGAAAAACAGAGGTGAAAACCGTCTCCATGACCGGCGAACCAAAAGCAGGAAAGACGCGGTACCAGCTTCTGAATCAGATGAAAGCAGCGCGCGCGGCAGGAGATTCGGAAAAAGCAGAAGAAGCATTCCAAAAGTATCTGCAGCAGGAGGCTCTGGTTCGGAACTGTTTTGCACTTGTGGATGAAAAGAAGCAGCAGGAGGATACGACATGGAACAGAAAAATTTAATTTTAGGATTTGATTTTGGAGAGAAATATTCCCAGTTCTGCTGCTATGACAGGGGAACCCATACGGCCGTCTCCATCCCGGTAAAAGAAGGAGAAGAGGCGGTGGAATTTCCGACCGCCATTGCCAAAAAACGGAATGAGGAAACGTGGAAAACAGGACCGGATGCAGAAAAATCTGCTCACGCGGAAAACGGCATCTGGCTGGACAATCTGTACGAGATCTGCATGGGATCCCGCATCTGCCAGATCGAAAACCGGGATTACACGCCGGGAGAAGTCCTTGGCACGTTCCTTCGCGAAGCACTGAAGATGATCGGCATCGAGCGCCCGGACCAGCAGATCCAGGCGATGATGATCACCACGGGCCATCTGACCCGTCCATTTGTGGAAAATGTGCGTGAAGCATACAAGATAATCGGACTTCCGCGCGGCAGAGCCTACCTGCAGGAGCATGACGAGAGCTTTTACTGCCATGTGCTGAACCAGAAGCCGGAGCTCTGGAGCCGTAAAGTCGGTCTGTTTTTCCTGAAAGATGAGGAAGCATCGTTTTCTGAACTTTCCATCAGCCGTAAAACGAAGCCGGCAACTGTGACCGTAAAACGGGGGCCAAAAGCCGCACTTTCGATCGAGCCGATGGAGCGCGACCGCGATTTCTGCCATCTGATGGGAGAAGCGATGGGGAATGAAATTTATTCCAGCGTATTTCTGGTGAGCGAGGAGTTCGACCTTGCCTGGGCCGACAACTCTCTGCGTCAGTTAAAGAAAAACCAGAGAAGAATCTTCGGCGGAACGAACCTGTTTGCACAGGGCGCCTGCTTTTCCGCGCGCGAAAAAGTGGAGGAGCGCCGCTTAAAGGGCTATCTCTTCCTCGGAAATGACCTCGTGCGCTACAACATCGGCATGGAGATGACGATCAATGGTTCTCCGGCATACTATGCGCTGATTGCAGCCGGTGTGAACTGGTATGAAGCAGAAAAAGAATGTGAGCTGATCCTCGACGGAACGGAGGAGCTGGAATTTGTTGTAAGTTCCATGGAAAGCGGAAAACGAAACCGCTATACCATGAAGCTGGACGGGCTGCCCAAACGGCCGCCGAAGACAACACGGATCCGGCTGCGTCTGGAGTATGATTCTCCGGTTACGTGTCAGATCACCGCAGAGGATTTGGGTTTTGGCGATATGTTCCCGGCAAGCCACAAAACCTGGCACGAGACGATGGGGGAGGTGTAAACGATGAGCGGTTATATTTTATGTCAGGTCAAACGGGCGAAAAATCCGTATTATATTTCCAACATCAGCACAAATATTTATTCCATCGAGGAACTGTGCTATTATCTGTACCACAACATCTATCTGCTGGACGAGACCATCATTAACGAGCAGCTGCTGGTGTGGATGAAAGAAGAACTCCACTTAAGAAGACTGTACCAGCGTCTCTACGTCCTTCTGGAGGAGAAAAAGAACATCGGTGAGTTTATCCTGCCGATCTTCAAGGAGATCAATTATCTTTCCCACGATCAGTTCCGTGAGATGAATGAGCGCCTGAAACGGTTCGAGGAGCAGCCGGAGATTGTGCGGAAAAAAATCAAGGGAGATTACCTTGTCGACCACGAAAAATATATCAATGCGATCCAGGTTTACCAGGAAACGCTGAAAGATACCGAGGAAAACGAAAACAACATGGGAAGCCAGTTCACCGGAAGTATTTACAACAACATGGGCTGTGCCTACGCAAGTCTGTTCCAGATGAATGAAGCACTTACGTGCTTTCAGAAAGCAAATGAAGAGCTGCACACGAAAGCATCGTTAAAGAGCTGGCTGTTTGCGGTCTACATGAGCAAAGGACAGGACGCCTATGAGCAGATGTGCACCGAGCGGAAAGTGGATGCCGAGACGAAACGGGAGATGGACCGCCAGATCACCGAGGCAATGCAGGTCGAGCTCCCGCGCGATCTGGACGAAGCTCTTGCGGCGTGGACACGGGAATATCATAAAAATACCGGACTTTGAACAAAAAGAACAAAAAAATTACTTGACAGCAAAAAAGAATGGAACTATAATACAGCCCATAAGAAAAAAATAAATACTTCGAAACCGATGAAGTGGAGATAACGTTGGAAGCGCACTCACAGAGAGCCCGGGCAGGTGGAAGCCGGACAGAAAGCGGATCAGCAAATGGACCACGGAGGGTACAGGGAAAAGCGGGAAACCGTCTGAGTATTCTGTAACGTGCAGGCATACGTTAGTTGCCAGGAATATGATCGTATTCTGCAGAGCGTGTGAGCAATCGCAAAACAAGGTGGCACCACGAGTATAAAAATATACCCGCCCTTGGCAAAGAACAAAGTGATTCTTTGCCGGGGGCGGTTTTTTGTATATCAGAAATTGGTTCTGAGGACCAGTGTTGATGACAGCCTTTGCAGACACAAGGAGAGGAGATAACAAGATGAAACAGATGACGTTAGAAGAAATTTCAAAAGCAGCCGCATCGGGAGCTTTTCGGAAAATCCCGGTAAGCAGAGAAATTTATTCGGATATCCGTACACCAGTAGAAACACTGAAAGTCCTGCAGGGCGTCAGCAGCCACTGCTACATGCTCGAAAGCGTGGAGGATAAAAAACAGTGGGGAAGATACACCTTCCTCGGCTACGATCCGTCTCTGGAACTCACCTGTGTCAACGGAAACCTGACAATCACTGCCGATGCGGCAGAGATGAAAAAAGTAGAAGATATTCCGGAAAGCCACGAAGAACAGCTTCCGACCGGACAGATCCGGCTGACCGCAAAGACAGCCCATCCGGGAGCCGTCATCAAAACCCTGATTGAGAAAAATAAAAGTCCGAAGATCGCGACACTGCCGACCTTCACTGGCGGCCTCGTCGGATACTTCTCTTACGATTACATCAAGTACAGCGAGCCGACCTTAAAGCTGGACGCAGAAGATCAGGAACATTTCAAAGATGTCGACCTGATGCTGTTCGATAAGGTCATCGCCTATGATAATTACCGTCAGAAAATCGTACTGATGATTAATATCGAAACCGAAAATCTCGAAGAAAATTACGTAAAAGCCGTACAGGAACTCGAAAAAATGGAAGAGCTGATCCGCTTCGGAAAACCGGCCGAGACGAAAGCCGGCCACTTGAAATCCGAGTTCCGCCCGCTCTTCGATGAGAAAGCGTACTGTGAGAAAGTCGAGCAGGTCAAACATTATATCCATGAGGGAGACCTCTTCCAGCTCGTTCTCTCCAACCGGCTCGAAGCTGATTTTGAGGGAAGCCTCCTCGATACGTACCGCGTTCTCCGCACGACGAATCCGTCGCCGTACATGTTCTACTTCTCGAGTGATGATGTCGAGATCGCCGGTGCATCCCCGGAAACCCTCGTAAAAGTCGAGGACGGAGAGGTCCGGACCTTCCCGCTTGCCGGAACGCGGCCGAGAGGAAAGAGCTATGAAGAAGACCAGCGGCTGGAAAAAGAACTCCTCGCCGATGAAAAAGAGCGTGCCGAGCACAACATGCTGGTTGATCTGGGAAGAAACGATCTCGGAAAGATCTGTGATTTCGGAACCGTGGAAGTAGAAAAATACATGTCAATCGAGCGTTACTCCCACGTCATGCACATCGGTTCCACTGTAAAAGGACAGCTTCGGAAAGACAAGACCGCAGTCGATGCCATCGATTCCGTTCTCCCGGCCGGAACCCTCTCCGGTGCACCAAAGCTCCGTGCCTGCCAGATCATCAACGAGCTGGAAAACAACAAGCGCGGCATTTACGGCGGTGCGATCGGCTATCTGGATTTCACCGGAAATATGGACACCTGCATTGCAATCCGGCTTGCGTTTAAGAAAAACGGAAAAGTGTTCGTCCGCTCCGGTGCCGGCATTGTAGCCGACAGCGTACCGGAAAAAGAGCATCAGGAATGCATCAACAAAGCAAAGGCCGTGATGGTCGCACTTGCAGAGGCAGAAGGAGGAAGCAACTTATGATACTGCTGGTAGATAATTATGACAGTTTTTCCTATAACCTGTATCAGCTCGCCGGTTCGATCAATCCGGACATGAAGGTCATCCGGAACGACGAGATGACGATCGACGAAATCTGCGCACTGGCACCGGCATCCATCATTTTATCTCCCGGACCGGGCCGTCCGGAGCAGGCAGGCCGATGCATGGAGATTGTAGAAAAATTAGGCGGCGAGATCCCGATCCTCGGTGTCTGCCTCGGCCATCAGGCAATCTGTGCCGCGTACGGCGCGACCGTCACCTATGCGAAACAGCTGATGCACGGCAAACAGTCCGAGACAACGCTGGATCTTACCTCGGAATTATTCCAGGGGCTGCCGGAAACCGTTCCGGTTGCAAGATACCATTCCCTCGCAGCTGATGAAGCGACACTGCCGGAAACCTTAAAGGTAACGGCAAGAACTGCAGACGGCGAGGTCATGGCAGTCGAGGACAGTGAGAAAAAGATCTACGGAGTCCAGTTTCATCCGGAATCCATTCTGACCCCGCAGGGCAGACAGATGGTAGAAAACTTCTTAAAAATTACAAGATAGATCACAGGACAGCCAAGAAAGAGAGGAACAGAATATGATTCGGGAAGCGATTGTAAAACTGGTAAATAAAGAGAACTTAACCTACGAGATGGCAGAGGGCGCCATGGATGAAATCATGGGAGGAAAAGCCGATCCGATCCAGATCAGCGCATTTTTAACTGCCATGACGATGAAAGGCGAGACAATCGAAGAGATCACCGCATGTGCCAACGGCATGAGAAAGCACGGTGTTCCCATGGAACATGACAAGGATGTTCTGGAAATCGTCGGAACCGGCGGAGATAAATCCAATTCCTTCAACATCTCCACAACAGCATCCCTTGTGATCTCTGCAGGCGGCGTCGCAGTTGCAAAACACGGAAACCGCGCCGCATCGAGCAAATCCGGCGCAGCCGACTGTCTCGAAGCGCTCGGCGTCAAAATCGACCTGGGGCCGGAGAAAAACAAAGAAGTTCTGGAAAAACTTGGAATCTGTTTCCTGTTCGCACAGAAATACCACATGTCCATGAAATACGTGGCACCGGTCCGCAAGATGCTCGGCATCCGAACTATTTTCAACATCCTCGGACCGCTGACCAACCCGGCAGCAGCCACGATGCAGGTGATGGGTGTCTACGAGGAAGCACTTGTCCGCCCGATGGCAGAAGTTCTCTCCAATCTTGGTGTCAAACGCGGCATGGTTGTCTACGGCCAGGACTGCCTCGATGAAATTTCCTTAAGCGCACCGACAAGCGTCTGCGAGATCAAGGACGGAACGTTTGAGGAATACGTCATCACACCGGAAGAGTTCGGCATGACCCGCTGTACCAAAGAAGAGCTGGTCGGCGGAACCCCGCAGGAGAATGCTGAAATTACGAAAGAAATTCTTGCAGGAAAGAAAGGCCCGGCAAGAGACGCTGTTGTCCTGAATGCCGCCGCAGCCCTTCATGTAGCAAAAGAAATCCCGATGCAGGACGCTGTAAAACTGGCAGAGGAGCTGATCGACAGCGGAAAAGCACAGAAAAAACTCGAAGAGTTTGTGTCACTCGCCAATAAATTGGCAGAAGAGGAATAAACATATGATACTGGAAACGATTGCAGAAGCCACAAGAAAACGTGTCGCTGCAGAAAAAGAGAAGTGTTCTCTTGCAGAAATGAAAGAAAAAGCAACGGCGATGAACCCGGACACCGGATTCCCGTTTGAACAGACGCTGAAAAAGCCGGGCATGTCCTTTATCTGCGAGGTAAAAAAAGCCTCCCCGTCGAAGGGCATCATCGCAGAAGATTTCCCCTATCTGGAGATCGCAAAGGAATATGAAGCGGCCGGTGCCTCCGCCATTTCCTGCCTGACTGAGCCGGAATACTTCAAAGGCGACAAGCGTTACTTAAAAAAAATTGCAGAAACCGTATCCATCCCGGTTCTACGGAAAGATTTTACCGTGGATCCCTATATGATCTACGAGGCAAAGGTGCTCGGAGCCACCGCTGTCCTTCTGATCTGTGCGCTGCTGCCGGAGGAAACCTTAAAAGAATATCTGGAAACAGCGCATTCCCTCGGCCTTTCCGCTCTTGTGGAAGCCCACGATGAGGCGGAGGTTGCACAGGCCATGCGCGCCGGAGCAAGGATCATCGGTGTCAACAACCGCAACTTAAAAGATTTCACGGTCGATATCCACAACAGTGAGCGGCTGCGGGAGCTTGTCCCGGAAAACATTGTTTTCGTATCCGAGAGCGGCATCAAAACGCCGGAGGATGTCGGAAGACTGTATCAGAATAAAACCGATGCCGTTCTGATCGGCGAAACGCTGATGCGGAGCAGCAACAAAAAAGCAGAGCTTGAAAAACTCTCTTCAATGTGTTAAAGTGGTAACGTAAGTGCGCAAAACAAAACAGAGCGCACGGGGAGTCAAACGTTATGGAAGAACAGACCAGAATCAAAATCTGCGGGCTCACACGGCTGGAAGACATCGATGCGGTGAATGAGCTGAAGCCCGAATATGTCGGCTTTGTCTTTGCAAAAAGCCGCAGACAGATTACAAAAGAACATGCCGTGACGCTGCGGCGCTATCTGGATCCCGAAATCCAGGCGGTCGGCGTCTTTGTGAACGAGCTTCCGGCGATTGTCGCAGGATACCTCGAAGAGGGCGTCATCGATCTGGCACAGCTCCACGGAAATGAGAGTGAAGAATATATCCATTCGCTCCGGTTCCGCACCGGCGGGGAACTGATCAAGGCATTTTCCATCAAAACCAGGGAGGACGTCGAAAAGGCGAAAAAAAGCAGCGCCGATTACATCCTTCTCGACCACGGAAAAGGCGGTACCGGCGAATCGTTCGACTGGTCACTGATCAGAAACATGGACCGCCCGTATTTCCTTGCGGGAGGCCTGAACGCCGAAAATGTGGAACAGGCGATTTTACAGACACATCCCTTCGCCGTCGACATCAGCAGCGGTGTCGAGACAGACGGCGTAAAGGACCCGAAAAAAATCACAGAATGCATAAGGAGGATAAGACATGTCTGACGGAAGATTTGGTATTCACGGAGGCCAGTACATACCGGAAACTCTGATGAATGAAATTATCAATCTGGAAAAACAGTACAATTATTATAAAAACGATCCGGAGTTCTGCCAGGAACTCGATGACCTGCTGAAAAATTACGCGGGCCGCCCGTCCCTTCTCTACTACGCAGAGAAAATGACAAAGGATCTCGGCGGAGCAAAAATTTACCTCAAACGAGAGGATCTGAACCACACCGGAGCCCACAAAATCAACAACGTGCTCGGACAGTGCCTCCTCGCAAAAAGAATGGGAAAAACCCGTGTCATCGCAGAGACCGGAGCCGGCCAGCACGGTGTGGCAACCGCAACGGCAGCAGCGCTGATGGGACTTGAGTGTGAGATCTTCATGGGAAAAGAAGACACCGACCGTCAGGCCCTCAATGTATACCGGATGGAGCTTCTCGGTGCAAAAGTAAATGCCGTTACTACCGGAACTATGACCTTAAAAGATGCCGTCAATGAGGCGATGCGCGAGTGGGTATCACGTGTCGATGACACCCACTACGTTCTCGGTTCCGTTATGGGCCCGCATCCGTTCCCGACCATCGTCCGCGATTTCCAGGCTGTCATCAGCAAAGAGGCAAGAGAGCAGATCCTCGAAAAAGAAGGAAAACTCCCGAAAGCCGTCATGGCATGCGTCGGCGGCGGAAGCAATGCGATGGGTATGTTCTATAACTTCATCAATGACAAAAATGTCCGCCTGATTGGATGCGAGGCAGCAGGACGCGGCGTCAACACCGCAGAGACTGCAGCAACCATTGAAACCGGAACACTCGGCGTCTTCCACGGTATGAAATCCTACTTCTGCCAGGATAAATACGGTCAGATCGCACCGGTTTACTCGATTTCCGCAGGCCTTGACTACCCGGGCATTGGACCGGAGCATGCATATCTGCATGACATCGGCCGCGCCGAATACGTTCCGGTAACGGACGACGAGGCGGTAGAAGCATTTGAATACCTTGCAAGAACCGAGGGTATCATCTGTGCGATCGAGAGCGCCCATGCGGTAGCCCATGCGATGAAGATCGCCAAAGAATTTGATCCGGAAGACTCCATTATCATCTGCCTGTCCGGACGCGGAGACAAAGACGTAGCAGCGATTGCAAGATACAGAGGGAGGGACCTTCATGAGTAAAGTAACAGAAGTATTTTCAAATAGCAAAGCATTCATTCCGTTTCTGACAGCCGGAGACCCGAACATTGAAAAGACCGAGAGCTATATCCTGGAGCTCGAAAAAGCAGGCGCAGACCTGATCGAGATCGGAATCCCGTTCTCGGATCCGATTGCCGAGGGCGTTGTCATCCAGGAGGCAGACCTCCGTTCCTTAAAAGCCGGAACCACCACCGATAAAATTTTCGATATAGTAGCTTCCGTGCGCAAAAAAACAGACATTCCGCTGGTGTTTATGACCTACTTAAACCCGGTGTTCCATTACGGATACGAGCCGTTCTTTACAAAATGCGAGGAAGTCGGCATCAATGGCATCATCATCCCGGATATGCCGTATGAGGAAAAAGGCGAATTAAACGATATTGCGCGCAGCCATCAGGTAGATGTCATTTCCCTGATTGCGCCGACGTCTGAGCAGCGCATCCAGAAAATTGCCGCAGATGCCGAAGGTTTTATCTACCTCGTATCGTCTCTGGGCGTTACCGGTGTCAGAAGCGAGATCAAGACAGACCTCGATTCAATGATCGCCGCAATCCGCAAAGTAACCGATATTCCGGTAGCCGTAGGCTTCGGCATCAACACGACCGATCAGGCGGCCAACATTGCAAAAATTGCGGACGGTGTCATCGTCGGAAGCGCTATCGTCAAAATGATTGCGAAGTACGGCACTCATGCGGAGCAGCACATCTATACGTATGTCCGCATGATGAAGGAAGCTGTCATGACAGCAAATAAATAAAACCCGCGTCATTGCGTGTTTGAAAAAACTGTGTTAAGATGAGAGCGTGTCTGAAACAAACCGTTTTGGACACGCTTTTTCAACGTAAAATACCTGACCGGCTTTCGAAAAAGCCGGATAGAATATGGAGGAAAAACGTGTTAGATGTATGTTTACTGGGAACAGGCGGTATGATGCCTCTGCCAGGCAGACGCCTGACCGCCCTGATGACCCGATACAACGGAAGCAGCCTTCTGATCGACTGCGGCGAGGGAACCCAGGTTGCCATCAAGGAAAAAGGCTGGACCTTTAAGCCGATTGATGCCATCTGCTTCACCCATTACCACGCAGACCACATCAGCGGCCTTCCAGGACTTCTCCTGACGATGGGAAACACCGACCGGAGAGAACCGCTGACCATGATCGGCCCAAAAGGCCTGGAGCGCGTCGTCAATTCACTGCGTGTCATCTGCCCGGAGCTGCCGTTCCCGATTGTATTTCACGAGGTGACAGCGCCGGAGGAAGTGATTGAGATGAACGGCTACAAAATCACAGCCTTCCGCGTGCAGCACAATATCACCTGCTACGGCTATTCGCTGGAGATCTCCCGCAAGGGAAAATTCGATGTGGAGCGCGCTAAAGCACAGGAAATTCCGATTAAATGCTGGAATCCGCTGCAGAAAGGCGAGACTGTCACCCTGGATGGAAAGACGTATACGCCGGACATGGTCCTCGGCCCTGCCAGAAAGGGACTGAAGGTGACCTACTGCACCGATACCCGCCCGATTCCGTCGATCTCCGAACATGCGAAAGGCTCCGACCTTTTCATCTGCGAGGGAATGTACGGCGAGCCGGAAAAACAGGCAAAAGCAAAAGAATTTAAGCATATGACCTTCTACGAGGCGGCAAAACTGGCAAAAGATGCCGAGGCTGCCGAAATGTGGCTGACCCACTTTTCCCCGTCGCTCGTCGGCCCGCAGCGGTACATGGATGAGGTACAGAAGATTTTCCCGGCCGCAGAGCTTGGAAAAGACGGAAGATCAGTAGAACTGTTATTTGAAGAGGAAACGAAAAATGAGTGAAAAAGATACCTTGATTCTTGCAATTGAGAGCTCCTGCGATGAAACCGCAGCCTCCGTCGTGAAAAACGGAAGATGTGTGCTGTCTAACATTATTTCATCCCAGATCGCCATCCATACCCTGTATGGCGGCGTTGTGCCGGAAATTGCATCCAGAAAACATATCGAAAAAATCAACCAGGTTGTAGAAGCGGCCTTAAAAGAAGCCGATGTCACTCTGGATGATATCGATGCGATCGGTGTTACGTACGGCCCTGGCCTTGTCGGCGCACTTCTCGTCGGCGTGGCAGAGGCAAAAGCGATCGCCTATGCAAAAAAGAAACCGCTGGTCGGCGTTCACCATATTGAAGGCCACGTCTCGGCGAACTATATCGAACACCCGGATCTGGAGCCGCCGTTCCTGTGTGAAATCATCTCCGGAGGCCATACCCATCTTGTCATTGTAAAAGATTACGGTTCTTTCGAAATCCTCGGAAGAACGAGAGACGACGCAGCCGGAGAAGCCTTCGACAAGGTAGCCCGTGCCATCGGACTCGGCTATCCGGGCGGACCGAAGATCGACAAGCTGGCAAAAGAAGGAAACCCGCACGCCATCGACTTCCCGCGTGCCCACATGGAGGATGCGCCGTATGACTTCAGCTTCAGTGGCGTAAAATCTGCCGTTTTAAACCATCTGAACAAATGCCGGATGACAGGCGAACCAATTGTCGAAGCAGACATCGCTGCGTCCTTCCAGCAGGCCGTTGTGGACGTTCTGGTGGATAATGCCATCCGTGCGGCCAAAGATTACCATATGGACCGTCTGGCGATCGCCGGCGGCGTTGCATCGAACGGGGCACTCCGCGCGGCGATGGAAGCAGCATGTGAAAAAGAGGGCATCCGCTTTTACCGTCCGTCCCCGATCTTCTGTACCGACAATGCGGCCATGATCGGTGTGGCAGCTTACTACGAGTACCAGAAGGGAACCCGCCACGGCTGGGACCTGAATGCCGTACCGAACCTGAAGCTTGGAGAACGATAAGAAAAAGAAACTTCCGCAGCAGAACGGAGAAGAGAGATCTGCTGCGGAGTTTTTGTATTTGTAGAAAACGGAGGAAAAGATGAGCGAGAAGAAAGAAAAATACACTGCGGTTGTCCTGGCAGCCGGAAAGGGAACCCGGATGGGCGGAAGCGTAGCAAAACAGTTTCTGGAAATCGGAGGAAAACCAGTCGTGGTTTACGCGCTGGAGGTTTTTGAACATTCGCCGGAGATTGACCAGATCATTCTTGTGACAGGTGCGGATAAAATAGAATACTGTCAGAAAGAGATTATCGAAAAATATGGAATTAAGAAAACTGTTTCCGTATGCGCAGGCGGAAGGGAACGGTATGAATCTGTCTGGAAAGCATTGCAGACGCTGAAAAGCCTGGAAAGCGAACAGGATCAGAAGACCGATTACGTTCTGATTCACGATGGCGCCCGCCCGTTTTTAAACCAGGAAATGCTGGAACGTCTCTGCGCATGTGTAAAAGAAGAAAAAGCCTGTGTCCTTGGCATGCCGGTCAAGGATACCATCAAGCTTACCGATGAAAACGGAAAAATCAGGGAAAGCCCGCGAAGAGATCTCGTATGGCAGGCACAGACCCCGCAGGCCTTTGCAGCAGAGCTTCTGTTTCCGGCATTCGAAAAACTGATGCAGCATTCCACAGAAGGAATCACCGACGATGCCATGGTTGTGGAGCAGGAGATGGGAATCGCATCAGTGATGGTAAAAGGCGGCTATGAAAATATAAAAATCACAACACCGGAGGATCTGCTCGTTGCAGAGAGCTTTCTGGCAGAAAAATAGAAAAAAGCAAAATACAGAAAGCAAACTATAAATGGATAAAAACAAATGTGTGAATTGCAAAACAGGGAAAAACAGCGAAAACGAAAAAGAAATTGAAAAAAATGTAAAAAAAATTCAAAAAAGTGGTTGACATTCTGAAACACTGCTGATATAATAACGAATGTCGCTGAGCGAGAGAGATAAAAACGCAAAGCTGACAGGCCAAAAACTGAGATGATTTCGGGAGTTACCGAGATTTGAATTCACACACGGAGAGGTATCGAAGCGGTCATAACGAGGCGGTCTTGAAAACCGTTTGTCCGAAAGGGCGCGTGGGTTCGAATCCCACCCTCTCCGCTCAAAACTCAGTTAATTGAATATCTGATTATGAATCAGGCAAACTATGGAGAAGTACCCAAGCTGGCTGAAGGGGCTCCCCTGGAAAGGGAGTAGGTCGTTAATAGCGGCGCGAGGGTTCAAATCCCTCCTTCTCCGCTCGGCTTTGAAAAAAGTTGAAAAAAGTTCTTGACAAATGCAAATGAGTTTGATAAAATAAACGAGTTGCTGATCGAGAGAACAGCGAAGAACCTTGATAATTAAACAATGAAACACATCCTCGAAAGTTCTGAATAAGTAATTC